>JANOKJ010000087.1:0-20761 GCA_031419275.1 Akkermansiaceae bacterium
CAGGCGTTAGATAGCACCCTCATCGACAACGAACTTTACGGTGCACAGTTCAGCAACGATCTCATCACCTGGACTCAATCCGATGAAGCCATCATCGAAGGCAACACCCTGAACATTTATCCACCCAAAGGCGAGTGGCGCTATTTCCGCATGAAAACCTCTCCAGAACGCATCGCCGAATTTGAAGCATGGAAAGACAAGGCCTTACTGCCTCGTGAAAATTGGAAAGGCAGCAATTTGTTTGCCCATCCTGAAAAAGTGCCTGTCGAAAACACATGGTCCGCCAAAGTAAAAATCGATGAGATCACCCCGACCTCTTACCTCTGCGTTGCGGTTGAAGGAAAACATGGAATCGAGGGTTGCTACGCCGCTCTGCGTGTGGGTAATCGTATGGTTGGTGCCCCCGACCGCGCGGCTTCCTATCCTTCAAATACTTGGGAGTATCCCGCCTCCGGCCGCCAAACTGGCTACACCTATTACATCCCTCTAGACGACTCCATGCTCAACCAAGAACTCGAAGTCGTTCTTCTAGGCATGAAAGGCGGCGGCAAAGAACTCCAACCCACCGTCTGGATCACCGCAAGGGATCTGCCATTTACGAAGGAGAGAGTGACGATCAAACGTTGAACAAACCCAATACTCATCACCACCATGCCTATCGGATTTCCAGAAATCATCATGATCTTGATATTGTTGAGTATTCTCACGATTCCAGTGCTTATCGGCATCGGTATTGTTTGGTATTTAAACTCTAGGAAGAAGCCCCCGGAACTTCCTCAATCTAACTCAGAAAATTCAAAAAGGTAGGGTCGGCGCGCCGTCGCCGACCGTGATTCTCTTTGCATGAGAAGTAATAGAAGAAGTATCGATAAAGGTCTCACGACAGTTGAACCAATCGCGCGTTAAGAATTTGAATCAGGGTCGACGACGGCGCGTCGATCCTACCTTTTGAAATAATTCTCAATCGCTTTCACCAATCCCGGAATGTCATGCTGAGCGGCTTCGACGGCGGGTTTATGATCCAACGATTTCAGAGTTTCAGAAGTTACTGGACCAATGCTGGCTGCGACGCACTTATCCGGCCATGGAAGATCGAGGGCGAAGAAATGCTCTGCTGTAGATGATGAAGTGAAAGTCACCATGTCCGCGCCTTCTTCGATGAACTTCGCTTGGGCTCCGGTCGGATCGTCCTTCTCAGGGACGGTACGATAAGCGATGCATTCGTCAACGATGGCTCCGAGTTTCATCAGGCCATCGTAAATCACATCACGCGACTCGGCGGCTTTGATCCAGAGCACGGTTTGGTTCTCGATGTTGATTTCCTTGAACGCATCTAACAGACCTTCGGCGACAAATTTCTTCGGCAGCAAATCCACCCCGATCCGATATTCGCGGATTTTCGCAGCGGTGCCCGGCCCGATAGCAGCGATCTTTGGATTACCCAAACTCCGTGCGTCGTCATAGGTGGCGAAAAATGCATCGAAGAATTTCTCAACCCCGTTCGGACTGGTGAAAATCAACCAATCGTATTCGTGAGCATGAGTCACACCTTCCGCAAATCCCTCGCGGTCTTCCGGGAGTTCGATCCGAATCGTTGGCAGCTCGATCACATCCGCACCGAGATTCTGGAGGCGTTTGCTGAGATCCCCAGCTTGCTCGCGGGTGCGAGTCACGACGATTTTCTTTCCGAACAACGGACGCTTCTCGAACCAATTGATCTTCGCGCGTTCTTTCACAACCGTTCCGATCACGGCCACGGCAGGCGATGAAAAACCTGCCTTCTCGGCGATGTCGGCAATCGTTTCCAGTGTGCCTTCAATCGTCCACTGCGATCCAGTGGTCGCCCAACGCACGAGCGCTATCGGCGTATCGGACGCAGCTCCGTGCTCGATGAATGAACTGGTGATTTCACGTAAACGAGCGACACCCATCAGGAAAACTTTCGTGCCAGGAGCTTTCGCGAGTTGGGCGTAATCGATGGATGTGAAGCCTTTGGTTGGGTCCTCGTGTCCCGTGAAAATCGTGAGCTGGGTGTTGTGATCGCGATGCGTTACCGGAATACCCGCATAAGCCGGACCGGCGATGGATGAGCTGATTCCGGGAACGATTTCAAACGCCACCCCCGCATCCGCCAACTCCGCAGCTTCTTCTCCACCGCGTGCGAAAATCATCGGGTCGCCGCCTTTTAAACGAGTAACAATTTTTCCTGCCTTCGTGAAATCGACAATGATCTGATTGATTTGATCTTGTGGCACCGCGTGATCTTTCGCGCGTTTTCCAACATAGATTTTTTCGCAGCCAGGTTTCGTCCAGCGCAACAATTCCGGGCTACTCAGCGCATCGTAAACGAGCACATCGGCTATTTCGATGCACTCCTTCGCGCGTAAGGTTACAAGACCGAGGTCGCCGGGGCCGGCGCCGACTAGATAGCAAATTCCTTTGGATGTCATTTGAGAGATTGGAAAAGTTTGAGTGCCGCTTGGATGGGATCGGTGTCCGTGGCGGAACCGATTTTAGGTTGTCCGCCAGTTTCTGGAAACACGCGGGCGTGAAGATGAATTTGTGAATCTGTTAGATGAGAATAAACGCCGACCGGAGTATGGCAGCCGCCATCAAGCAATCGCAGAAACTCGCGCTCCGCCGTGATCTTGATCCAGGTTTCCGCATGGCCAATCGTGCTCGCGATTTCCAGTGACCGAGCATCGCCCTTGCGGATTTCCAAACCAATAGCCCCCTGCCCTGCGGCTGGGAAAAAGATATCCTCCGCAAGCCTTGTGCAAAACACCGGTGCCGATGCCGCGACCAATTCCTCATCGCTTTCAGGGAATTCCGGGATGAAACCCAACCTCACCAAACCTGCCTCGGCGAGTAGGATAGCATCGTAGTCATCGCCTTGCGCGAGCTTTTCAATCCGGGTCGGGACGTTGCCGCGTAAATCCACCAACACCAAATCTGGACGAAGAAACTCAATCTGCTTCGCGCGCCGCACACTGCTGGTGCCAACTTTTGCCCCTGCTTTCAAAGCTGATAACCCACCCGCTTGCTTCGTCAGCAACACATCGCGAACCGGAGCACGCTCCAAAGTCGCCGCGAGTTCGAATCTTGGATCGATCACGGTCGGCATGTCTTTCAAACTGTGCACGGCGATGTCCACTGATCCATCCGCCAACGCCTCTTCGAGCTCTTTTATGAACACGCCTTTGTCAAACGTGCCCTCAGCCTTCGCCACATTGGCGAGCGAAACATCCGTCCGGCGGTCGCCCGTGGTTTTGATGATCTGGCGGCTGATCGACAGCTCCGGAAATTTCTCCGACAACAAACCCTGCGTCGCCGTGGCCTGCACCAAAGCCAGCTCGCTGCCCCGGGTGCCAATGATGATCTCTGTGCCTAGTCTACTCATGAATTCGCTCTGCGCGCCCTCTCCATGCCGTTGGAATGGCTGTGTTGCAAGGTTAACATGTAACCGGAGTGCTGGAGCTTGCTCCAGCCATGCGGTAGACGGAGCTTGCTCCGTCGTGGGTGGGTTTGGCTTTTTTGTGCGCTTCTCACCTACCACGCGGAGCAAGCTCCGCTCCAATATCGGCGGAGGCAAGCCTCCGCACTCTGGACTTTAAAATCGAAAGCTAATCGCGAAGCTCCCTCCGTTTTTAAATCATCCACCGTGAGAGCTGCCCCGACACATCGGGGCAGCAGTCCAGAGCCTGCGGCGGTGGGAGAAGCATTTTTATCAGCTAGAAAAGAGCTATTTCTTAACAATCAAAAATCAACACTTGTACCCTTTTGGGCAATTTCCCGATTGGAAAAATTCTTGCAAACCCACCTCAAGATCGGTAACTCCGCCTTCCCAGCCGCCTCTGTCCGGCTGAGTTTTAATACGAGATTTTTATGAAGTTAGCCAAACTGCTCGATACCGATCGCATCCTTCTGGATATGAAAGCAACCGAGCATTGGCCTGCCATCGTTGAACTGGTGGACTTCCTCACGGCGCGTGGAGATATCCCAAAAAACTGCTACGACGAGACCCTTAAAGCCCTTGAAGAACGCGAAGCTCTCATCAGTACCGGCATCGGCTCTGGAGTGGCAATTCCCCACACATTTTCCGATTCCCTCGAAGAAGTCGTCGCCATCTTCGGTCGATCCAAACAAGGAATCAACTTCCAGGCACTCGATAACGCTCCGGTGCATTTCATCATCCTCTTCATCGTTCCTAGCAAAAACTACCAGCTCCATCTCCGCACCCTCGCTACAATCGCGAAAATGTTCACGAATTGCGAAGTCTTACGCAAACTGTCCATTGCCAACACCCACGACGAAATTTTGGATATCCTCGATCCAAAACCTGTCCGCACCGACAAAGAGCCTTGCTGAAATAGATCTAACGATCTTACCTATTTCCAGCCGCCACTTTCTTCGTCTTCATTCGTGATCATTCGCGTGATCCGTGGTTAAAATTCTTCTTTCTTCCTTTTATCCCATGACTCTTCTGCAGAATCTTGAATCCCGCCTGTCCAAAGCCCTCGAAACGGTTTTAGGCGAACCGACTACCCCCAATCTCATGACCGCCGCAGATCTCCGTTTCGGCGATTACCAAAGCAACTCCGCGATGGTTCTAGCAAAACGAATGAAATCCAACCCCCGCGCCCTCGCGGAGCAAATTCTCAACGCGGTAGATATCGATGGGCTCGCCACAGCGAAAATCGATGGCCCGGGTTTCATCAATTTCACCATCCTCCAAGAAGCCTACGCCACCTACGCTCAAGACCTATTGAAAGACCCAAGGCTCGGCACGCCGGAGCTCGGTAAAGGCAAACGCATCGTGGTCGATTTCTCCGCACCCAATGTTGCTAAACCCATGCACGTCGGTCATATCCGCTCGACGATCATTGGCGATTCCCTCTGCCGCATCGCACGTTTTCTTGGGTTCGAAGTTATTGCCGACAACCATATCGGCGATTGGGGCACGCAGTTCGGCATGATTCTGCATGGTTGGAAAACCCGTTTGGATCAGGAAGCACTAGCGCAAGATCCCATCAAAGAACTCGTCCGCGTCTATCGCGAAGTGAACGCCGCAACCAAAGACGATCCAACCGTTTTGGAAACCTGCAAAAACGAGCTCGTGAAACTCCAAGCCGGAGATCCCGAAAACCTCGCGATCTGGCAGCAATGCATCGATGTTTCGAAATTCGGACTCCAGAAAATCTATGATCGCTTGGACGTAAAATTCGATCACTGGCTTGGCGAAAGTTTTTACAACGACATGCTTCCCAGCTTGGTCGATGAGTTTCTTGATAAAGGCCTCGCCCGCGAAAGCAACGGCGCCGTGTGCATTTTTTCAGACGAAACCAAAGACCCAAGCCAAGATCCTTTCAAAGTCCACCGCGAAGACGGCTGGACCGACAATCCAGCGATCATCCGCAAGGCCGATGGTGGTTTCCTCTACGCCACCACCGACCTCGCGACCATCCAATACCGCATCGATACCTGGAACGCGGATCAGATCTGGTATGTCGTCGGCGTCCCACAACAACTCCATTTCCGCCAGATTTTTGAGGCAGCCCAACGTTGGGGAAAAACCGGCGACTTCCGCCACATCTCCTTCGGTTCCATTCTAGGCGAAGACAGAAAACTCATGAAAACCCGCTCCGGAGACAACGTCGGTCTGACCGATGTGCTCGAAGAAGCTGTTGAACGCGCTGCTGCCGCCATCGCCGAAAAGAACCCGGAACTCCAAGGCAAAGAAGCCGAAGAGATCGCGGAAATCGTCGGGATAGGCGCGGTGAAATTTGCCGAGCTTTCCCAGAATCGACTGACCGATTACGTGTTTGCATGGGATCGCATGCTGGCCCTGCAAGGCGATACCGCGCCCTACCTCCAATATTCAAGCGTCCGCATTCGTTCGATTTTCCGTAAACTCGACGGGGAATTCGATGCCACGGCCGTCGCTATCCAGTTAGAGAAACCCGAGGAAATCCACCTCGCCCGCCTGCTTGCCCGCTTTGGCGAGGTTTTACCCATGGTCATCGAGGATCACCGCCCCAACCTCCTCGCGAACTATTTGTTAGAGCTCGCCCGCGCCTTCCATTCCTTTTTCGAGGCCTGCCCCGTCCTAAAATCCGAGGAACCCCTCAAATCGAGCCGTCTCGCCCTCTGCAAGCTCTCCTCCACCATCCTCGAACAAGGACTAGGCCTCCTAGGCATCCGTTGCCCCGAAAGGATGTGAAACTTTAAATTTTAAACTTTAAATCTCAATTCCGAAGGGACGTTAGAGGTGATCGTTTATCGTCTTATGAAGCGGAGGCAGCGCCAATGCTCTTGATTGAGGTTTAGAGTTTAAAGTTTAAAGTTTGAGATTTAAGATTGCACTTTTGAGCTTATAAACAAAAGATGTGGCGATGTTCCCCTTTTACGTCATTGGTCACAAAAATCCCGATACCGATGCAGTTTGTTCTGCTATCGGTCATGCAGCCTTGCTTCGTGCCTGCGGTGATGAACCCAATGCAGTAGCGGCTCGCTGCGGAGATATTTCACAACGCACCAGATGGGTGCTGGAAAAAGCCGGTTTCGAGGCTCCAGAACTTCTGACCGATGCCCGCACCAATGCCGGTATGATCTGCAAACGCGAGATCATTTCCGTCCGCCCGTCCGATACTTTCCTCACTGCCTATAATCGAATGCTCGGTGCATCGGTTCGCTGCGTGCCTGTCATGAATGAAGACGGCACAGTTGCCGGGATGCTTCAATACTTCAACCTCCTCAAACTTCTCCTCCCCGCTAACACCGAAGGCATCAGCGTCCGGACCGTGCACGCCTCACTCAACAACCTCGCTAAAACTCTCGATGCAGAAAGTTTAGGAGCAACCATTTGTGATCAAGACGAAGAAGAAGACCTCATCCTCCTCGTCGGTGCTTCCTCGCAAAACACGGTGAAAGACCGCCTCAAACAGGCAGAGGAAGAAGGCAACCTCAGAAATTTCCTCGTGATCTGCGGAGACCGACCCATCGTTCAGCGCCTCGCCATCGAATCTGGCGCGCGCGCGTTGTTAGTCACGGGTCAGAATGTCGTCTCTCAAGAAATCAAAGACTTCGCCATTTCCAAAGGTACCGTCCTCCTGCGTTGCCGTCAAGACACCGCCAGCGCCAGCACACTCATCCGCTGCTCGCGCACGGTGCGCCACGTGATGGAAACCAAGTTCATATCGGTGAACGCCAAAGAACCCGTTTCGAAAATCCGCAAGGCACTCGTCGCGGTCGATCAAGATTTATTTCCCGTCATGGAAACTGGCTCGGATGTCATGGTTGGCGTGCTTGCAAAATCTGACCTCGTCGATCCACAGAAACTCCGTTTCGCCCTCGTCGATCACAACGAATACGCCCAAGCTGTAACCGGCATTGAAGAAGCCACGATCACCGAAGTCATTGATCACCACCGCCTCTCCGGTGATCTTGTTTCACGCGAACCCATTCGTTACCTCAACGAACCGGTCGGCTCAACTTGCACTCTCGTCGCTCGTAAATTTTTCCACAGGGATCTCATCCCCGCACCTGGCGTTGCACTTTGTCTCTGCGGCGGTATCGTTTCCGATACCCTGTGCCTAACATCTCCGACCACCACCGCGCTCGATAAAAAAATGCTGACCTGGCTCAGCGGAATCGCACGCGTCGATGCCAAAGAATTCGCAGCGGAATTTTTCGCCGTCGGTTCACTCATGGCAAACGGCACCACCGCTGAAATCATCCACACCGACCGCAAAGAATTTAACGAACAAGGCATGTTCATCAGCGTCTCCCAAGTCGAGGAACGAGACCTCCACGGCTTCAAAGCCAGACGAGATGAGTTAGAAAAAGCCCTGCGCGATCTCCAATTTGAAAAAGGCTATAACATCGCCGTCCTCGTCATCACAGATGTCGCCCTCCTCAAAAGTATGGTCCTTGCCGTCGGCCCTGAAAAAATCATCGCCTCCCTGCCCTTCAGTCGCATCGATGACACCCTATACGCCGCTCCAGGAGTCGTCTCCAGAAAACGCCAAATCTTCCCCGCTATCTGCGATGCGATTGAGCATGGGAGTAGGTAGGGCTGCATCGTAGCGGCGATCTTCGGTCGCCGTGTGAAACGAGGAAGAGAAGGAAGTTCTTGGTTCCTAGTTCTTGGTTAAATGAAGAAAAATCGCAAACCCTTCCTAAAACTTGCAGCGATTGGCTTCGCTATATGCATCTATCCTCTCTGTGTATTGATCTACACGTGGACTTGCGTTTTCCAATCAGACTTAGAGGGAGGAAGAGGCGGACCACTTGATGCCTATCGACACACCCTCGCAAGTGCCGTGGTGTCCTATACGGTCGGCGAATGGGGAGTCAACCTCACAACCTTTCTTATGGAATCGAGAGGCAAGGATTCTAACAAGATGGATCGCCACAACAATCAGATCGGAGCAAAGATTGGCACGCATGCGAAATCATTCAAAGAGCTCGAACCCACCGTGCGCAAGAGAGTTCAAGCAGGAGCCGCCTATTCCAAGGACAAAAACCAAAGCACATGGTTGGAAAAAGAGAGATGGCGTGATGGGAAAATTTGGTAATCACCAGTCTTTTCTCTGCGTTCTTTGCGGTTAAATTTCTTCTCTACGACTTCCCGTTTCACACGGCGACCGAAGATCGCCGCTACTCCCCAATCACACACGGCACCAGGATACCATCGCTCATGCCGTGGATTTTTTTCTTATCTGCCGGAACCAAGGTTGCCAAGCATCCACCGAAAGTAGTTTCGCCTTCTTTATCGGTAAAAAAGTAAGGACATAACCTCGCCCTTACCTCAATCATTTTTACGCTGCCGTCGTCCGTGTAGACCGGATGCATGAAGCGACGACCTTCATGAAATTCCTGCATCAACCAAGGTTGTTCTCCGGATTGGGAAAGAGCGTATCGGATTTTTTCCTGCCATTCCGTAGTAGATAAATCGTGACCGATAAAAACCCCGCGCGAACCCCAGGCCGTTTCGTGGAAGCCACTGATTTTTAAAACCAGCTGTCGTTCTTTCTGAGAAAACTCCCCGACCTCATCCCACGAATGCGCGTTGAGTCTTGGCAGCGCCGCATGCGGCGGTAGTGGTTCAGGATCCATCACCCACCCGAACGGAATCCATTCCCGCAATCGACGCAAATGACTCCCACGTAACGATTGCTCCCAAATCTTCTTCAAAGCCGGCGACCAGAACAATGCCAACCACAGCTTGTCCTCCAAATGCGCTTTGAATGGTGGGGTGATGCTCGCCTCACCAGTCGCTGATTTCTCCGCGAGTTTCCGCGCGTAGGGCATCGACTCCCAATCAAACAACTCGAAGAACCGATACATCTTCCGCCCGCATTCCTCGTATTCCTCGGCGTTTTCCACCTTCCATGCCGCGCCAAGCTGCTCCGCCAACCACTCCATTTCCGGCCGGTAATCGTTAGCTTCGTCGGAAACCAAAATATCCCCGCCCTCCGGCATCAGCTTGCGGAAACCCTCGATCATCCCATCCGCACCGCCCAACACCTCGTAGCCCGCCTCCGCGTATGTCTTGGAAAGCCATGCGGTAATCCCCATACCACCCGGCACGCTGTCGAGCTCGGAAACCGCAAAATGACCTTTTGCCAAGATCAAATCCGGACGAATCACGCGTGGATATTGCTCCGCCATCCCGGGAGCGCGTTGCAGCGCCGCCAGCCAATCCGGTTTACCCTCGTCTAACAATTCCGCCAACCATGGCTCAATCTTTCCCGCAGCGGATCGACGGTAGAGCAGATCGCAGGCTTGCTGGAATTTCGCCAACGGATAGCCCATGGCCATCATTTCCTTGGCTTCCGCCACACTGAGTTTCAATGGCTCCGGCGACCATTGCCACGCCGCGCCACCAAACAAACCACCCTCAGGCAAGCTCTTTTTCAAATCATTCAATGCAATCGCCACGCCGCATCTTCCACCCAGAAACCAATTTTTGCAAGTCGGCATGCCATGCCACAAATCCAAGAAAATTAACCGCAAAGCGCACAGAGATCACAAAAAATGATTATAATTCTAATCTTTGCGTTCTCTGTGATCTTTGCGGTTAAATACTTCTTCTCGTTTCATCGTCCTAGCTTTGCGTCCCTTGGCGACCTTTGACTATGCTTCGCTCCGTCCAAGCCTACAGAGCTTCGCTAATAAGTGAAAATCGCTAACGCTCATTCTGCTTTGCGGCTTCTTGCCCCTCGTAGCCTTGGCGGAGTGGGGTGCGTTGAAATAAAACCTCCATGCCCAGATTAAACCCAAATGCCCGCCATTGACCTCCCGCCCCTTTTCATCTCATCCTGCCCGCGTGAGTCACAATCCTGTAGAGCCATCCCTGGCAGTTTTCGAAACGTTTTCTAAACAAGGAAACGTCGTTCCGGTATTCACCCAGCTTGCTGCCGACTTCGAAACTCCCCTTTCCGCCTATCTGAAAATCCGCGATGCGAAGCATTCGTTTCTTCTCGAGTCCGCCGAAGCCACGGACAAAGGCGGTCGCTGGTCGATCATCGGCTCTGGCCCGAAACGCATTTTCTCAGCTTACGGCAAAGAAATTACCATTACGGAAGGCAACAAGATCCGGACCCTCACAGCACCCGACGACGTGCTCGCCGCGCTCGAGCGCGAAATGGCTCCGTTCCAACCCGTTCCCAATCCCGCCCTTCCTCCGTTCTCCGGCGGCATGGTCGGCTACCTCTCTTACGATGCCGTGCGCCAGTTCGAACCCACCCTCGGCGATTCACCACCGGATTCTCTCGGCATCCCCGATGCCCTGTTTATGCTCGCGGACACCCTGTTAGTTTTCGATCACCGCCTGCGCCGTTTGCAAATCATCGCTAACGCATTTCTCGACGAACATCCATCGCCCGCAGAAGCCTACGTCGCTGCCTCCGGACGCATCGCGGCCATCATTGAAATTCTCAACCGTCCTCTTCACGTCCCTGCTTTGAACGGACTCGCGGAAATTACCGATGAACCCGCCGTTTCTAACACCACCCAAGCCGAATACGAACAAATCGTCCGCGACGGTAAGGAATTCATCAAAGCAGGCGACATCTTCCAATTCGTCCCCAGCCAGCGTTTCACCACCGACTTCGACCAATGCCCGGTCGATCTCTACCGCGCCCTCCGCCACGTCAATCCATCGCCTTACATGTTTGTATTAGAAATGGGCGACTTTGCGCTCGTCGGTTCCTCACCGGAAGTTCACGTCCGTTCCATCCAAGGCCGCATCGACATCCGCCCGATCGCCGGCACACGTTGGAGAGGAAAAACCCAGGAAGAAGACGATGCCTTGGCCGCCGATCTTTTGAACGATCCCAAAGAACGCGCCGAACATTTGATGTTGGTCGATCTCGCCCGCAACGACGTCGGACGCATCGCGAAACACGGCAAAGTCAAAGTCGACGATTTCATGATCATCGAGCGCTACAGCCACGTCATGCACATCGTTTCCAACGTCAGTGGCGAACTCGATCCTTCACATACCGCCTACGATGTGCTCCGTGCCACTTTCCCTGCTGGAACCGTTTCCGGTGCACCGAAAATCCGCGCGATGCAGATCATCAACTCGCTCGAAAAAAACAAACGCTGCGCGTATGCGGGAGCGGTCGGTTATTTCGGATTCGATGGCTCACATGATTCCTGCATCACCCTCCGCACCTGCCTTTTGAAAGACGGCAAAGCCCACGTCCAAGCTGGCGCAGGAGTCGTCGCCGATTCCGATCCCACCTACGAATACAACGAAACCGTCAACAAATCCAAAGCTCTCCTCCGCGCCATCGCTTTAGCGAAAACTCTTAAAGACTGAAACCCTAAGACGCGTTCCTGAAATGAAAACCCTACTCACCGCAGCCTGTGTCATCTCCATCGCTTGTGGATACATCATCGGAAAATCCAGTTCCAAATCTCCTGAGGAACCCCAAAACGCTTCCTCTACCCAAACTCGCCACGACCGCCCCAACTCACGCGAAACTCGCACTCGTAGCAGCGGAGACAACGCCCTACTCGATTCCATTCTCGGTGGACGTTCTATTTCAGAAATCCCAGCCGCCGATCTCGCAGCCCTCATCACAAAGCTCACGAAATTCGACCCTGACATGGACGCTTTGAGCCGCGCCAAACAATCTTACCAACTCCAACTTCTCCTCGCCAAACTTTCCGTCTCAGACCTCACCAACATTGCGACTGAATTAAGTTTGGATCCGAAAACTAAAAATTCCGAAAAGATCACCGCGGTTATCACCGCTCTCGCCGGAAAAGATCCCACTCGCGCGCTAGATTGGATTTCAACACAAGAGGATAGCTCTAAACTTTACGCAGTGATTCTCGGTGCTATAGCTAAGGATGATCCCCTGACCGCTTCCACTCTCCTTCGCAGTGCCATGCTTGATGGGACAATCTCTGGCAACCAACTCTGGAGTGCCACCTACAGCATCGCCCAATCAACAGCAAAGCTTGGAACTGATCCTTTCCTTGCATACCTGGATTCGCTACCCCAGCAGCAACAATCAAACATCGTCTACAACTCAATTTCAAACGTCCCTGAGAACGAACGCATCAAGCTCCTCGATCAGCTCTACCAACGAGATCAGGACGGGAGGCTCAAAGGAGTCAGCATGGATCATCTCTTTTCTAAAATTCTCTCTCTAGACAAAGCCGCCGCCACGGAATGGTTTACGAAACTACCAGACAGCGAGGATAAAAACTCTTTCCGCACCAAAGCCGCAACCTCCCTCTTTGCAAGTGGTGATAAAGAATCTGCCTCCGAATGGATGAAAGAAGCCCTCGCCACATCCCCCGGCAAAGAGAAGGGAATCATCAGTGATACGATTAGTAATTCATACCACAGCAGCCCGGAAGCCATACCCTTCTTTGCCAAACTTCTCCCGGATGGCGCTGACTTCACCGCTGCGGATCTGGAGAATCACGTCAAAAATTCATTCTATAGCGGCACCGATGGTCTAACCGCTTTCGCAAACGCCATTCGGGATCCTCACGAAAAAGCACTCCTCATCGCCAACACTTTGAAGAGATCCAGTACCTCATCCAATCATCACCTTGACAGACTCAACGCTAACGACCTCGAGATTCTGTCCCACAAGATTGCCAGCATGGGCTTCACCGGCGAAAACGCCGAACTCGTCAACGCTGCCCTCGAAGCCGCAAAAAATCCAGCTCCAGCAACTAACAAATAATCATTTCGCCAACTCTTCCCTCTTCCTTGAGGTTTAAAATTTAAAACTTAAAATTTCCACCCTATGCTCCTCATCCTCGATAACTACGATTCCTTCACCTATAACCTCGTCCAATACTTCGGCGAACTCGGGGTGGAGATGAAAATTTTTCGCAACGACGCGCTTACGGTCGATGAGGTGAAAAAACTCGCACCCGAAAAAATCTGCATCTCGCCGGGCCCATGCACCCCGAACGAAGCAGGCATTTCCCTCGAACTCATCCGCGAACTCGGCCCCACCACACCCATCCTCGGTGTCTGCCTCGGACACCAATCAATTGGCCAAGTTTACGGCGGCGATGTCGTTCGCGCAGACCGCCTCATGCACGGCAAAACCTCCCCAATCTTCCATAACGACAGCAGCGTATTCACCGGACTCCCTAGCCCGTTCGAAGCCACCCGCTACCACTCCCTCATCGTCAAACGCGAGACCTTGCCCGATTGCTTGGAAATCACCGCATGGACCGCCGAAAACGAAATCATGGGCCTTCGCCACAAACAACACCCCGTCCACGGCGTCCAGTTCCACCCCGAATCCATCCTCACCGAACACGGCAAACAAATGTTAGAAACGTTTTTGAAACTGTAAAAAAGTTTTCTAGTTGGCTAGTTAGAAGTTTTCAGGAAATGCAAATCCCAGCCCCAACGGGGCGTCCCACGTCAGCCTAGGGCAACGCCCTAGGAAAAAATCCCACCAACATTCCGGGCAAGCAAACTATTCCTATCATCCCATAACTCCGCCGCAGCCCCTCACCTCACCCGCCAGAATAACCCCCTCTTCCCTTCAAACTGAAAACTAGCCAACTAGCAACTTTCCATAATGCCTCGCTTCTACCTCCCACCCTCTGCCTGGACCGAAACTCCTTTCCTCGAAGGCGATGAAGCCAAACACCTCGCCCAAGTCCTTCGCATCAGCGTTGGTAATACGATCACAGTCTTCGATGGTCTCGGAAACTACGCCGAGGCCCGCGTGCTCTCCGTCTCAAAACAACGCATCGACCTGATGCTCGAGCTCGCTGAATCCAAACCCACTCCGCTTCCCGAAATCACTCTCGCCCAAGCGATCCCCAAAGGAAAAAACATGGATTGGATCGTTCAAAAAGCCGTCGAGCTCGGCGTTTCGAAAATTCAGCCTCTCGTCACCCGCAACACCATCGTCTCACCAGGCGATGAGAAAGCCGAAAAATGGCGCCGCACAGCCCTCGAAGCCTGCAAGCAATGCGCCCAATTCACTATCCCCACCATCGCTGATCCCATCAGTTTCGACTCATGGCTCCAATCCACTAATCCATCGGAGCTGAAAATCATCGCCTCCCTCGCAGAGAACCCACAAAATTTCCGCGAAACCCTAGCTGCACATCCGGAAATCGAATCCATCACCCTCCTAATCGGCCCTGAAGGCGATTTCACCCCTCAGGAAACCGCCGCCGCCCTGGCCGCAGGCTTCATCCCCGTCACCCTAGGCGATCTCGTCCTAAGAGTCGAAACCGCCACCCTTTTCTGCCTCTCCGCCGTCCGTTTTCATTATTTAACCAAAGTTTCATAGCATCGGCTTTGCGTAACTCTGCGTTCTTTGCGGCTTTGCGTTGAAATTCTTTATATCTGACCCAGATTGTTTTCTCTTATCTAAACTTGACTCAACCACCTTCCAAGGTGTTCGTTCCCCAAACAAATGTTTCGCAAGATAACATCCAACTCATGGATCCGCGAGGTCCTGAAATCCAAACTCCACCGCGCCCTCATCACAGAGGCTGATGTAGAGTACGAGGGCAGTATCGAAATCCCTCGCGATCTCATGGACGCCGCCGATCTCTGGCCGGGCGAGAAAGTTCTCGTCGCCTCCATAACCACAGGCGCACGCCTCGAAACCTATGTCCTCGAAGGCCCACCCAACACCGGAAAAATCCTAATCAACGGCGGCGCCGCCCACATCATCAAAAAAGGCGAACGCGTCGCCATCATGGCTTTTGGTTACTCAGACACCCCCATCAAGCCCAAGAACCTCCTCATGGGAGACAATAACGAGATCTTGAGGGATCGCTAAGATCACTTTCAAAAAGGTAGGGTCGTGCGGCCTCGCCCGACCGTGATTCCGAGAAGGTGGGCGTTAAAAAAAAGGTCACGCGTCTGATAGATTAATCGTGCGTCGAGATTTTTGATTTGGGTCGACTCGGCGAGGCGACCCAACCTTATTTTAGTTCTCTGTCCCCAACGACATTTCCCTACTTGCTTTCGGGCATATAGAGAGTTCAATGGATTCCTATGTTCCGTCTATGGGTTATATTTCTAGCAGTCATCACTTACGCCCACGCGAATCATGCGGAAAAACTCATTACTGAGGCCCGTAAACAAATTGGTATCACGGTGCGTTATGATCCGGCATACGTTTCTCTCGATTATCCAAAAGGTGATGTCCCGCGTGAGCGCGGTGTTTGCACCGATGTCGTGATCCGGGCTTTTCGAGATGGGCTTGATAAAGACCTGCAACAACTCGTCCACGTTGATATGAAGGCGAATTTCTCGAAATACCCAAAAATCTGGGGTTTGAAATCGACGGATAAAAACATCGATCACCGCCGAGTCCCAAACCTGATGACGTTTTTCACCCGAAATCACATTTCCATCCCCCTCCCCAAAGGTGATGAGAAATCCAAATTTCTCCCCGGTGACATCGTGACCTGCACAGTCCCACCAAACCTCCCCCACATCATGATTGTCAGTGATAAGAAAAGCGCTTCAGGCAGCCCTCTTGTCATCCACAACATCGGCTCTGGCACCAAAGAAGAGGACAGAATCGACGAATTCCCCATCACCGGGCACTACCGTTGGAAGGAATAAGCCTTAGAAATAATGACAACGCAAAGCCGCTAAGGTCGCAAAGGGACGCAAAGCAGAATGAGCGATAGCGAATAAATCAAATAATGGCGAAGCCCTATATGCTTGGACGTAACGAAGTGAAGTCAAAGCTAGGGTTGATAGGATTTGAGGAAATTATACCAAATAACAAAAAGCATTAATCCATGAATCGGGCTTTTTTTGACAGGGAGGGAGGAGATAAAGGAGAAAAGGAGCAAGAATGATGAAAATAGGTCTTCATTAGATTCATGAGACATTTTCGGAGTCAAAAAACACTCCTCCCCCCTTTAATTTTATCAAGCCCAGCTTTGCGTACCTCTGCGATCTTTGCGGCTTTGCGTTGAAAACCCCTCTAAGCAAGCAATAGTCCATGCTTGTTATTCTCACAAAACCTGTGCAAGAGTCCGCGTCCCCGCGGAAAAGCCGTGGATTTCTTGTATAATTCTCTATGGACACACCTCCTTTTTCCGAGCTCGGCCTTCCCGATGATCTCCTCGCAGCGATTGAAACTTTAGGCTACGAGCGGCCTTCTCCCATTCAGTGGAAAGCCATTCCGCCTGCCCTTGCAGGGAAAGATATTCTTGGCCTTTCTGCAACTGGCTCCGGCAAAACCGCGGCTTTCGCTCTCCCTGCCTTGGCATCGATCGATGTCAAAAAAGCTTACCCGCAAGTCTTGATTCTCTGCCCAACCCGTGAGCTTGCCGTTCAGGTTTGTGAAGAAGTCCATCGCCTCGGGGCGAAAAAAGCAGGTCTTCAAGCCACTCCTGTTTACGGCGGTGCCCCAATCGACCGCCAACTCCGCGCTCTCCGCAGTGGTGCCCAGCTTGTCGTCGGAACTCCCGGCCGCTTGCTAGACCACCTTCGCCGTGGCTCGTTCGATGCCAGCCGCATCAAAATGGCCATCCTCGACGAAGCCGACCGCATGCTCGACATGGGTTTCAAAGAGGAAATGGACGAAGTCCTCGCTGCTCTTCCTAAAGAACGCCAGATCCTGTTCTTCTCTGCCACGATGAATCCGGGAGTTACCCGTTTCATCAAAAAATTCGGCAACAACCCGGAACTCATCGAGATCGAACAAAAAGCGATGACGGTCTCCACCGTCGATCAATCCTACTTCGAGGTTCGCCAACGCTCGAAAGTCGAAGTCCTTTCCCGTATCCTCGATATGAACCCGCCACGTCTGGGGATCATTTTCTGTAACACGAAACGCTCGGTCGATGAATGCACGGAAGACCTCGTCAACCGTGGCTATGCTGCTGACCGCCTCCACGGCGATATCACCCAGCAAATGCGCGAACGCGTTCTCAAACGATTCCGCGACGGTGCAGTCGAACTACTCGTCGCAACCGACGTTGCAGCTCGCGGTCTCGACATCGATGAAATCGACATCGTGTTCAACTACGACCTCCCAACCGACCCCGAAGACTACGTTCACCGTATCGGACGCACCGGTCGTGCAGGTCGCTCCGGACGTGCTGTGTCTTTCGTCTTCGGTCGCGAAATCTATCGTCTCCAAGCCATCGAGCGCTACACCCGCCAAGTCATCAAACGCGATAAAATCCCATCCGTCGAACAAGTCGAGGGTCGCCGCGCAGACATCATTTTTGATTCACTTAAAGAACGCCTAGAAACCGGTGGCTTCGATTCCTATCAGGAAAACATCGACCGTTTGTTAGAACAAGGTCACACCCCAACCGATATCGCCGGTGCATTGATCACCATGCTTCGCGAATCCAACGGTCGCGAAGGCGAAGCCATCCAAGAAGATCGCGAGCCAGAAGGCGGCGCGAAACGCGACAACAAAAAAGGCAAAAACGATTCCCGCGATTCCCGTGATTCCCGTGAACCTCGCGAGCAACGTCCTCGTTACGAATCCCCTGATCGCCCACCACGCGAATACGAACGCGGCGGTGCGAAACGCGATGCCGGCCCAGTCGAAGGTGGCATGTCACGTTTGTTCATCTCTCTTGGTAAAGGCGCAGGCATCATGCCCAAAGACATCGTCGGTATGATGTATCGTGAAGCTGGTCTTCCAGACGGTTGCCTCGGTCGCATCACTTTGTTCCCGAAACATTGCCTCGTCGATGTCCCGGAAGCACTCGCCGACCAAGCCATCCAGAAAACCCGCAATGCGAAACTACGTGGAAAAGCCTTCCGCATGGACGTCGACCGCGGCCCGAATCAGTAAAGATCTTGTTAGAAATGGTAGGGTCGTTTTGATAAAACGACCGCCATCTTCCGCCTCCGAACAAACCGATCGGTCATTTTATCAAAATGACCCTACCAATCCATCGATAATCACCTCATGGTTTCGGCATAATCGGCGAGTCCCAACCTGCTAGGTCGGAAGGTTTCACGTTTTTAGCCTCACCTTTGAAAGAGAACTTACTCGGCTGAAATGGGCCGACAAAGGAGATATTCATATCAGCCTTGATGTTGGCTTCCATACTCATAGCCCAGAGAGTTCCGTTGAGGATCATGCGGCGGTAATTGTCATCGAGGAAATCCTGTGATGCGCCTTGAGTGCTGTGGAAGACACGATGCTTCGTGCCGTCCTTACCTGCATAACTGCGTGTCCATGTGGAAGGCATGGGTGGTTTCTTGGTATCCGGCTCAGCGTTTGGATCCATAGATACGAGCGGTTGCGAGGTGGTAAGAACTGTGAAGTCCGGAGCGGCTTTTCCAACATAAGCACCGGCATGAGTGAATGCGGTCTCGCCGACACCTGTTAGAATCACGTTACCACGTTGTTCGGGAATCGTGGTGATGCGGTTGCCCTGTTTGTGGTTGGTTCCGTAGTGGCCGACCCAAGTATTTCCCAGAACCTGGTGACCGAAGCCGTTTTCATAACCAGCGACTTTGGATTTAAAGTCATACTTCGCGTATTTCGAAGCAGCAGGAATCTGGAAGGCGTGAGACGAGGTGCGCAGACCGACGACGGGGCCACCGCGTTCCAAATAGGCTTCGACGTGAGCCATTTCTTCATCGGGCAGATTGAGGAAACGGGCGACGATGAAAAACAGATCTGCTTTTTCCAATGCCGCGAGTCCGGACACTTTCGACGAGCCAGCCTCGATATAGCCGTCCTTATCCACGCCGAAGACAACGGTGCATTTGAAGCCATGGTGTTTCGCGAGGATACGAGCGAGCGCGGGACAAGTTTCCTCGGCACGGTATTCGTGGTCGCTGGCGAGGAAGACGATGTGCTTACCTTTGCCGGGACCAGCCTCGCCTTCATAAACGATAGGGTTGGCGTGGGCAACGGTGGCGGCTAGGAGAAAAGTTAGGATGAATTTCATAGATGTAAGGGGCTTATTTTTCAAGCGGGTGATCTTTAAGTAAATCCTCGGGTTTCCAGAAAATCGAGCGATCCTTCGTTGCCTCGCGGACTTTTTTGACCGTCTCCGAGCTAACAGGATCGGCCTTATTGCCCCAGGAGTTGCGAACGTAAGTGAGCACGCCTGCCACTTCCTCATCTTTAAGGATGGCACCGAACGCAGTCATCGGAGGAACGCCTTTCTCTGGATCAAAAACTTTGCCGTTCACCTCGATTTTACCGTGAAGACCGTGCAGCACAATTTTAGCAAGGCGCTCCTCGCTGCCAGTGACCCATGGAGTGCCTACCAATGGTGGAAACGCCGGATCGAGTCCCATACCGCTCGGCTGATGGCAGGTCGCGCAATGAGCCTCGCGTTGATAAACTTCAGCACCGAGTTCATAAGCTTTCGCGGCCTTGTCCTTGAGATGATCGGGAACTTTGACCACGACCTTTTTCTCTTTAACAATTTTAATTTCGGTAGGCATACCAGCCTTCGCTGCATCTGCAGGACCCCAGAATTGTTTCACCATGGCGGCGGCATTGCGGGCGTGAGGCTCAGGGGATTCAAGCAGCGCGGCGAGGAGTTTTTCATCGCGGATGTTGTGACGTTGATGCCACCACAGAGCCTCTAATAAAGAATGAGCGTGCTCAGCTTTTTTCGGATCGAACTGTTGCATCCACTTTAGCATCGCGGGTTCAACCTCAGCTTGAGGACGTAAATCGAGCTCGGCACGGGCGCGTTCGCGAACACCATCAATCGGATGCTTGAGCGCGCCTAACAAAGCAGCGATCGGCTGACCGTGGATGGCAACGGGTTCTTGCAAAGGGCGATCCTTGAAAATCATGCGGTAGATGCGGCCATGTTTCTTATCGCGCTTGGGATCGCGGATGTTGTGTTGCATGTGACCGATGATGACGTTTTGCCAATCGGCAACGTATAGTGCGCCGTCAGCCCCGAACTCGGCGTCTGCAGGGCGGAAGTTTTTGTCATCGCTACGCAGGAAATCCGGAGTTGGTTCACCCCAAACTTCTCCAAGTTTGAAATTTTTATCCCCGGACGTGTAGCCATCGCGTTTGAGATCATAGCGTTTGATACCGAGGTAACCGATCGCATTGCAGATCAGGAAATTCTGCTGAATATCATCGGGAAAATTCGCACTGGAAACAATCGTGCTCGCCGGCACTGGGCGAACTTCCTTTTTAAGAAGAGGAAACATTTTGAAACCGTTTCCGTCGGGTCGCACTTGGAAGGCATTACCGCCCGTACCATCGGTAGCGAAGAGATAACCCCAGCGGTCGAAGCTCGTGCCGTGTGGGTTCGGGTTGTTAGC
>JANOKJ010000088.1:0-15248 GCA_031419275.1 Akkermansiaceae bacterium
GTCACTCTCGGAGATCAAAGCCAATTGAATGCTTCAATCGAAGCGCTCGACGGGCAAGACTATCAGGGTCGCGCACTTCGCGTGAACGCATCTGAGCCTAAAGAAGCTCGTCCCGGCGGCGGCGGTGGTTACGGCGGTGAACGTCGTGGCGGCGGCGGCGGCGGCGGTGGCTACAAAGGTGGCGGCGGCGGCGGTGGCTACAAAGGTGGCGGCGGCGGTGGCGGTGGCTACAAAGGCGGCGGTGATCGTCGCGGTGGCGGCGGTGGCTACAAAGGCGGCGGCGGCGGTCGCGGCAATGACGACTGGGGTTGATCTTTCTTCCTCGAAAGTTTCCAACGTCTACTTCCCTCGTGGAGGTAGGCGTTTTTTTATGACTCGATATAAAGCCGTTCAACCCGAGGCGTGATCCCCGTGAATAATTCCCAGACGATGGTATCGGCAAGTTGTGCGACTTCGTTTGCAGAAATGTTGGTACCGAAAAGTTCGACTTCATCTCCGCATTCGACATCGGAATCATCGGGCAAGCGAACGATGATTTGATCCATGGTGACTCGGCCGATGATGGGATGGCGTTTTCCTCTAATGAAAACTTCGGCATTCTTGCCAGAGACTTGGCGAGGATAGCCATCGCCGTAACCGATACCGATGGTGGCGATGCGTGTGGGCTGTGTGGTGACGAAGGTGCGTCCGTAGGAAATGCTGTGCCCAGCGGGGACGGTGCGGGCGAGGGTGACGCGGGATTTCAGCGACATGACCGTGCGCAGTCTTTCCTGAAAGACAACGATGGGTGAAATGCCGTAAATCATCAGACCGGGTCGGACGAGGTTGCAGCAATGATCCGTGTAACCAAGGATGCCGCCGCTGTTAGAAAGGTGTCGCCATTTGAATTTCTCCAGACCACCTAGATCTTCGACGATGCGATTGAAGTTGGCGATTTGCTCTAGGGTGAATGCTTCGTCCTCATCGGATGAGGAAAGGTGGGATGCGATGCCTTCGATTTCCAAGGCATCGAGTTTTTTGATTTCGATGAAGTTTGTGGCGAGGTCCTGAGGGAGGAAGCCACCGCGTCCCATTCCGGTATCGACCGCCAGATGCACGACAAGGCGAACGCCGCGGCGTTTGGCGATGTCGTGAAAAGATTTGGCCTCGGCAAGGGTGGAAATACAGGGAGTGATGCCGCGTGCGACGATTTCCTCGCGTTCCTGTTCCCATGTGGCACCGAGCAGGTAAATGGGAGTTTGGACGCCGGCGTTGCGGATGCGGCGGGCTTCGCCGATGTTTGCGACTCCTAGAAAAGCGATGTCGCAAGATTCTAAGACACGTGAGATGGTTTCCAATCCGTGGCCGTAAGCACCTGCCTTGACGACAGCCATGATTTTACAGCCAGAAATTTCACGGGCGACTTCAAGGTTGTGGCGCAGATTTTGAGTATGGATCTCGACCCATGCGCGGGGCGGGGATATGGGAATGACAGAATCGCTCACTGCGTTAAGGCTTATGTTTTAGAGCTGAGTTCGCAAGAGTGCTGTTTAGAAAATAATGGAAAGATAGCAGGTACAGAGGACCTAGACTGGTTGCCAAAAATCTTTGCCGAAACGGGAAGATTTTAAGGCTAGGAAAAATGCCGCCTTGCGGAATGTGGATTTGGAGTTCCGGCCTGTAAGCCGTGCTTCCGTCGTTACTTCTCAGTTGCGGATGTTCATTTGTCTACGCTTCGCTCCGACCAAGCGAAATGCGTTCCTTGAAAGGACGAGGAAGAGCTAGCTTTGCGCCTTCGTCACGCCTAGGAATCACGGCTTACAGACTCGGCCGTTTCGGCAAATATTTTTGGCAAACAGTCTAAATGCTACCCACAATAAATCAGCCTCAGTGAATCGAGGCGGATGCGGGCTTGAGACAGAGACTCGGTGGTTTCTTTGAGGGTGGCTTTGAGAGTGGCGATTTCGGATTTCGAGATGTTTGGGTTTCGTGCCGAAAGATGGTTCAGTCGTGTGATCTGGGATTCCAAAGTTTGTTTGGCGAGATCGATTGCGGCTTCGATGGGTTTGGCGCTAGCGCGGTTAGCGACTTCTTTCGCGGCTTCCAGCATCGTGGGAAAGAGCTGGGTTTTAAACGATTCCTGGGCAACGATTCGGCGTGGATCGCTGGGTTGGAGGAGCTGTGCTGGCGGGGCTTTGGTTTGGGCTTTTCCTGTATGATCGACGATGACGCGCAGGAGGGTAGGGGGCAGGAAGCGATCGAGGTGGAGGCGGGATGGTGCGATGACTTCAAGGACGAAGGCACATTCTAACAAGATACTTTTGCCTTTAGCACTGGGGAGTTTGGCGAAGGCTGCGTTGCCGGAGTTTCCATCGAGCAGCTGACCGAGGGCATCGCGGAATAGGGGATGATCGAAGGTGAGAAAGGAAAGGTCTTCACGGGAGAGTGCGGTGGTGCGGTCGAAGGTGACGGAGAGTCCATCATCGCCAATGTCGGCGAAGGCTTCGGAATGGCGGTGGCCGTGTTTGAAGAGGAAAGCACGTGCTGATAGATCTGATACATCGAGCCCGAGGAAATCGAAGAGACGGAGGGTGAAGCGTTCGAAGCGCGCGTCTTCGTCGGCAGTTTCGATGGCTTCGAGGAGTTCGGCGGATTGTGAGGCGGGTGGAGCACCGAGTTCTAGTAGAAGATCGTGTCCGGTGCTGAGTTGATGAGTGACCTCTGCTTTGAACGTAGCGGAGCGCTTCATGAAATTCTGGAACGGCTTCGATTCGTAGGTGGCATCCGCCAAGGCATCGAGTTCCGGCAACAAAGTGGTGGCGAGGGTGGTTGCGCCTTTGAGCGGTTCAGAAAACACATCCAGTGCTTCGTGCAGCCAGCGGGCTTGGAGTTCGGAGCGGCTGTCTTTGCCGTAGGGGATATGGATATGAATGTCACCGGTTTGACCGATGCGATCGAGACGGCCGATGCGTTGTTCGAGGACTTCGGGATCGCGTGGGAGTCCGAAGAGGACGAGGTGACGTGCGAATTGGAAGTTGCGTCCTTCTGAACCAATTTCCGAGCAAATCAGAATGCGTGCGCCTTCGGGTTCTTGGAAGTAGGCGGCGTTGCGATCGCGTTGAAGCATCGAGAGATCTTCGTGGAAGAGCGCTGTATCGATTTGGATTTCTGCGAGGAGTTTTTCCTGGATGGTGATCGCTGCTTCAGGGGAGTTGGTGATTAGTAGGATTTTTTCGGTGGCTGGAAGTTCGCGAAGAAGCTTAGCGAGCCAAGTATAGGGAGATGTTCCCTTTTCTAACGGGTGGAGTAAGGGCATGCGCTTGGGGAAACCCGTGAGGCGTTCGCGAGTGTTGCGGAAGAGGACGCGTCCTGTGCCGAAGAAATCAATAAGCTCGGAGATGAGCGACTGGCGTGCGCTTTCATCGCCTTTGCGAAGTGCGGTTAGGTGTTGTGCTGCGTTTGGTGAGCCTTTAGTGAAATCGGAAATATTTTTCGGGACTTTTCCTTGAGTGAGGGCTTCGACGGCAGTAGCGAGCGGGTTGTAGGATTCGGTTTCCTCGAGGAAGGCGTCGAGGTCGGCGTAGCGGGCGGGGTCGAGCAAACGCAGTCGGGCGAAATGTCCTTCCGGGCCAAGTTGCTGTGGGGTGGCGGTGAGGAGGAGAAGTGAGGGAATTTCTTTCGCAAGATTTTCGACAGCGAGGTAGGCGGGTGATGCTTCTTCGGGTGCCCATTCCAGGTGATGGGCTTCATCGACGATCAGGAGATCGAATCCCGCGGCACGTGCTTGCTCGGCGCGGGTTGAATTTTCTGAGAGAAATCCGGTTGGGCAGAGGATGAGTTGAGAATCGCTAAAGGGGTTTGCGTTTTCGTCATGTGCGGTAATGGATACGCAACGTTCTTCATCGAAGATGGCGAAGAGTAGGTTGAAGCGCCGTAGGAGTTCGACAAACCATTGGTGGACCAGAGATTCTGGAACGAGGATGAGGATGCGGTTGGCGCGACCTGTTAGGTGGAGGCGATGAAGAATGAGGCAGGCTTCGATGGTTTTTCCGAGGCCGACTTCATCTGCGAGCAGGACGCGGGGAAAAAGTCGGTTAGCGGTTTCTGCGACGATGGAAAGTTGGTGAGGGATGAGGTCGATACGTGCACCGGTGTAACCACGTGCGGGGGAGCGGCGGATGGAGCTGTTCCAGCGCAGGGCTTCAAGGCGTTGGTCGAAATCTTTGGGATGATCGGTGAGTCCGGCGAGCAGGCGTTTCTCGGGACGGATGAAGGTTAAGGAATCGAGTAGATCGGATTCGTGGATGGATTTACCTTGGCCGTGATAAGTGAGAAGTCCGTCGTCTTCGGTGACGGACTCCACAGTGAGGTGGCTTTTTTCATGGTCGGAAATTTCATCACCTGGAGCAAAGCGGACGCGGACCAGAGGTGCGGTTTCAACGGAATAGGTGCGGGTGTCTTCAGCAGAGGGGAAACAGATTTCGATGAGGCCGTTTTCTTCAGATATGACATGGCCGAGGCCGAGAGTGGGTTCTGAGGTGGAGATGTAGCGTTGACCGGGGAGCATGGAAGAGAGTGGGAGAGTGGGAGAGTGGGGATTTTGAGATTTAAAGTTTAAACTTTAAAGTTTAAGTCATGCGTATGGTTTCAGATGAATCGAACAGGAGAGAGCCATTGCGGTATGCGATGATAGGCGAGGATAGATCAAGTGTTGAAGAGAAACTTGAGAAATATACGGGGACGGTCGATTGGAAGTATTTGGCTCCGCATTATTTAACGGGATCGCTCTTTTATGTGGATTCTCAACTGACGCTTGTTGAGGTAGGTCAGGCGTTTTCCAAAAATCAAGCGGACAAGGTGGAGGGTTGGTTGAAAGCAGGGGATTTAGTGAAGATTGGTGATTTGCATGCGGAGCAGTGGCAGAGCGGTGGAATGGAGTTTGAAGCTTTGGTGATTTCTCCGTTTGTGCTTTGTCGACCGATACATTGAATTCGTTCAAAAAAAATCCGCCAGAGGAATATCTCTAACGGATTTAAAATTGGTTAGTTTTGTTATTTAAGTTTTACGGTTGCTCCGGAATGTAGAGTTCTGAGCCCTGAGCTAGAATGGTGGTTGGATCGAGGCGGAGGCCGTTGAGTTGATCGAGGCGAGCGGGGGTGGTGTTGTATTTTTTTGCGAAGTCGCTATAGCTGATTTCTTTAGTGATTTTGATCGGCTTATCGGCTGCGCGGGATTCGTTGACGGTGGTGCTCGATGGATTGGAAATGGGGATGTTGCGTTGGTTGGAGGGGCTGAGACTTAGCTCAGGAGTAGATGTTAGATCGGTCGTGTTTGATTTTACTGGGATTTGAACGATTTGGCCGATGCGAAGGGTGTTGGGTTTGATGCTTGGATTTTCATTAATGAGCGCATGGATCGTCACGTTGTATTTTTTTGCGATGCTATAGAAGGTTTCTTTGTCAGCTACGGTGTGTTTGATGGTGCTGGATGAAGGTGCGTCTGAGGTAAGAGTGGGTTCTGAAGCGATAGGTTCTGGGGCGGCGGGTTCAGTGGAAACGACAGATTCAGTGGTAGAGATGGGTTCTGAAGCGACGGGTTCTGGTTCGTTGATTGTTGTCGGGGCTGGTTCTGCTTGAGTTGCGGCGATGGCTGTAGGCTGAGGGAGTTTCAATTTCTGACCCGAGCGGATGATGGCATCTTTTTTAAGGCCGTTGAGTTCGTTCAGGATGGCAGATGTTGTTCCGTGTTTGCGAGCAATGGAAACCATGTTGTCACCAGCTTGGATGGTGTATGTTTTGGGGTTTTCAGTGGTCGCAGGTTCTTGACAGGTTTCCGCCGTGGGGATCAAACCGTCTTTAGAAGGGGGTGTTGGGACGCTGGCTTGGGTTGAGTTTGTGCTGACAGGTGCTGGATCTTTCGATTCCGGAGTGCTGTTTTGGGAAGGTGAATTTGTGAGTTGGGCGACTTTCAATTCAAGTTGCTGAATCTGCATTTCTTGTTCAGCGACAAGGGTGCGGAGTCGCTCGACTTCGCCTGCGGAAAGAAGAGGCGTGCTGGCTAAAAGAACAGCAAAGAGCGATGCAAAGCATGGGTTCGTCTTCATAAGGCGGGATCTTGCAGGATTTATCTTTTATGACAATTAAAATTTAACTAAAGTTAACTATATTTTAAGCGTCGTCTGTGCCTGCGATGAGGCATGATTCGAGGCTGGCTGTGGCGGCTTCGAACTCGGCCTCGGATAGATTTTTTGGAATGGAGATGGGTTTGTCGAAAATGACGGTGACTTTGCTTAAAGGCATAGGGATAACGAACCGATCCCATGAAGAAAGTCGCCAAGCGGAACTGTAGTGGATGTGGATGGGAATGATGTCGGTTCCGGTGGTTTGGGCTATTTTGAGCAAGCCGGGCTGAACTTTGTAGCGAGGTCCTTTGGGTCCGTCTGGGGTGACACAGACATCATGGCCTTCTTGGAGGGCTTTTTTCATTCCGATCAAAGCGGCGACGGCGCGGCGGGATGATGAGCCGCGGATGGAACCGATGCCGAATGCCTCCATGGCTGTGGAGAGTGTGGTTCCGTCTCGACTGGCGCTCGTGAGGACTACGGTTTTGCGGTTTTTGCCACCGGTGCGTAACCAGATGGGCGGCATTGTAAAAATGCGATTGTGCCAGAGCGCGAAGATGACGGGTTTGGGGTCGATCTCAGGTTGGACGATGCCAGTCTTGTTGTTGACGTTGTAGCGCAGGGTAAGGCTCCAAAGTTTCATCGCAAAAGCAGCGACATGACCCAACACGACGGAACCGCGTGAGGATTTGATGGAGGTGTTTATATAAATCGGCATTAGTGGGAAATCCTGCGAAACTATAGACTTATGATTTTGCAAAAATCCACGTAGGCTTGATTCCATGCATCGGTTTCTTGCGGGCTGTAGACTTTGAAATCAAAGGATTGACGAATGAGCTCCCGGCCTTCGTCGAAGGATTTGATTTCACCGGTTGCGAGCATTTGGGTGATAATGTTACCGCAGGAAGTGGCTTCGATAGGGCCGGCTTGGACTTCGATACCGAGGGCGTTTGCAGTGGCTTGGCAGAGCGCTTCGTTCTGGATCCCGCCGCCACCAGCGTTAAGGCGGGCGTAGTTTCTGCCAGTGAGTCTAACAATGCGTTCGTAGACGACACGGTATTTTAGGGCTAGGGAATCGGTGGCGACTCGTAGGATTTGGCCGATGGTTTCAGGGACTGCTTGGCCGGATTTTTCGCAATACTGGCGAATGCGCTCGGGCATGTCGCCGGGGGATGAGAAGGATGCATCATCGGGATCGATGTAGGCGAAAAAGGGTTGTGCTTCAGAGGAGAGTTTGGCGAGTTCGGCGTATGAGTAAACTTCACCTTTGCGATCCCAATGGCGTTTGCATTCTTGGATGATCCAGAGTCCGGCAATATTTTTTAGGAAGCGTACGGTATTATCAATTCCGAGTTCGTTGCAGAAACCGTAGGAGAGAGCTTCTTCGCTGCGGATGGGGGAATTTTTTTCAACTCCCATGATGGACCATGTTCCGGAGGAGAGCCAAAGTGGTTCGGATTCGGAAAGCGGGATGCCGGCGACGGCGGAGGCGGTGTCATGGCAGGGGGCGATGACGAAGGGAATGTCGCAGCGTCCGAGGGTGTCTTTAAGTTCGGGGCGGAGGTTGCCGATGACCGTGCCAGGTGAGACGATTTTTCCGAAGATGTTGCGAGGCAAGTTCAGCGCTTCGATGACTTCTTCAGACCATGTGCCGGTTTCCGCGTTTAGGAGTTGGGAGGTGGAGGCATTGGTTTTTTCGACGCATTGCTCACCTGTCAGCCAATAGGCAAGGATGTCCGGGATGAAGAGGATGTTGCGGGCTTGAGAAAGAGATGTGCTGTTTTTTAAGCGTAGGGATAAGAGGTGGAGCGCACTGTTGTAGAAGTTGGTTTTGATGCCCGTGAAACTGAAGATTTCCTCTTCAGGCATGAGTTCGTGCATTTTTTCCTCGATGCCTTCGATGCGTGGATCGCGGTATTGGTGAGGAGTGCCGATGATTTCGCCTTGTCCGTCGAAGAGTCCGAAATCGCAGCCCCAGGTATCGATAGCAATTGAGCTGATTTCCTCGCCATGTTGATCGACAGCCTTTTTGATTCCTGTTAGAATTTCGTGATATAATCCGAAGATATTCCAATACAGACCGGAGGGGATTTCAATGGCTGGGTTGTCGAAGCGATGGATCTCACTTAGCTCAATTTTTCCATCGACCAGAAAACTGGAGATGACCCGGCCGCTGCTGGCTCCGAGGTCGATGGCGATATGGATATTTTTTTTATCTGGATTTGGCACGATAGAATAATTGTTAGAGAATGAAGAATGATTAGACTAGTTCTACATCGGCTGTTGCTGCGATGGGTTTCCTTAAGGGGGTGAGGATGCCTTGGTCGAGACGGTAAATCCACGAGTGGATGGCGAGGGGTTGTCTGCGTTCCCATGCGTCTTCGACGATGGTGGTTCGAGCTACATGACGAGCTTGGGAAAGAACGTTGAGTTCACAGAGGCGATCGAGGCGTTGGGTGTCTACGAGGGAATTAAGTTCGGATTTATGAATACGGGTCAGGGAGCGGATGGGGGCTAACCAGTTGTCGATGATGCCGTGGCGAAAATTTTCGAGAGCTGCCTGAACTCCGCCGCAGCCGTAGTGACCGCAGACGATGATGTCGGTGACTTTCAAGACATCGACCGCATATTGTATAACGGCGAGGACGTTGAAATCGGATTCTTGGACGACGTTGGCGACGTTGCGGTGGACGAAAACTTCGCCGGGAGGGAGTCCGGTGATTTGGTTGGCGGGAACGCGGGAGTCTGAGCAACCGATCCAGAGATAGCGGGGTTTTTGCTGATTTGCTAAGCGGGAGAAGAACTCGGGGTCGCTTTCCCGCATTTTCTCCGCCCAGATGGCGTTATTTTCAATGAGCTTGTCGATGCTATCCATAACTTGGTTAATGCTCAGTCAAGTGTCATGGAGACTCCAGAAAATTATGCCGTCTGGGATTCTTGTTTTGAGTCGAATTCCTTTTTCGCGGCTTTTCGGCACTCGGCAACGAAGTGGTTGCAGGCCTCACGGCAGAGCAGGGGAATGGCGTGGTTTTGCGGGTTATTACCAGGAATTCCATTGAAACGGGAAGCCTCGCTGTCATCGAGGGGGGTCTGTTCGTCGAGTTTCCAAAGGATTTTTTTTGCGCAGTTGTGAGCGGGTCCACAGACTTTTTGGATGAGTTTTTGGGCTCCCGCATCGCTGATGGATCCGGCGTAACGATACATTCCGGTTTGTCTGGCGAGTTTATCACGTAGGTTCTCTATGGGTAATGAGCTGTCCTTGTGCTTGACGAAAAGCGCGGTGCAGGCGGGATAAAACTGATCTAGCGCGCGCAATAGATCCTGTTCGTTGTCCAGCGTGATGACCCAGCCGCGACGCAGGTTGATCTTTCCTTTGGTAAAACGGTATTCGCCGTCTTCTGCGTATGTAGAAAGTTCACGCGCCATTTCCGGACCATGGAAATGATCGAGTCCACCGTATGCGGGTTGGGTGGCGAGATCTTCATCTTCGATGTGAAAGAGCGCGTATTCGAATTCGCAGTAATCGCGATGGATCTGTATCTGGCCGATCTGATTGATGCCGTCCCGGACTAGTTTTTTCAAATGATCGACAAGTGTGGGGTCGGTGTTCGGCTTGGGTGGTTGAGGCGAATGTTTCACATCGAAATCCATGATTTGATCGAGGATGACATCCGCGATGAGCGGTTCTGTGCCGATGGCTGATGAATAGTAGAGAGTTTTTTCTCGGAGATGGTGAGGGTTATGGCGGAATATTTCGCGCTGGCTTGCTGCTGGACCGACTTCTGGTTCGATGCCAAGCATGACGGGAATGTCCTGATAGGAATGCAGGCCGTCTGAGATGAAAAATGGAACGACGACCACGTTTTTGGTTTCCGACATTTTATCCCAATCGGCAATGAACGGAGCTTCTTCCATGTAGGCATCAGTCACGCATCGATAACCCGCGCCTGAATTGGCAATGAGCTCTGCCTGGTCTTTGATCGCCTTGGTGGAGTTTTGGTTCAAGCCAGTGCCGTGACCGGTGATGATAAGAGTGGTGTCTTTGGGGTCGGCGTTTGGAGCTACCTCACGTGCGCGGCGCATAATCAGATCGGTCATCGAGCGGTGCACTCCGACAGGAAGGCAGTAGTGCAGGGTTTTTCCATCACGTATGGTTGTGTCGCCGTTCAGTCCGAGTTCGCGTGGTATGACTTCTTGGGTAAAATAGCCTTCACTGATGAAATCCGGAACGATGTAAACTTCAGGGGCATCTATCATGAGCAAAGCCTCACGCATGGATGGTTCTTCTTTCCAGAAGCAGACATGAACTTCAGCGAAAAGGTTTTTACTGCGGATTTCCTGTGCGTGATCGAAGTATGGAGTGGAGGAATCTGGGTTCTCGGTCGAGCCATGGCCTACGATAAGAAGGGCGGAGTTTGGTTTCGGAACGAAAGGCATGTGCAAACCATGGCGAGCTTGAGAAAGATTGCAAGTGGGTGAATAAATGGATCTAGATGATAATGAATAGTTGGCGTCTGTTTATGATTTCGGTTGATTAATATCGATGGCTTACATAATTCAAATACCCGCTTCTGTATGGAGAAAAGGCCCTTGAATATCCCGCAGCCTAAAAAGAATGACAGACCAGTTGTTCGGACGGGGAAAATCGTGGCGTGGGATCAAAAAAGGGGATTTGGCTGGTTGGAATGCGAAAGTGAAAGGTTGTTTGTGCATTTGAGGGAGTTCAAGGGGACTAAAATTATACCGGGATTGAATGTAGAGTTTCCTTTTGTGGTTGGTACGGATGTGCAAGGGAGGCCGTGTGCGAAGGGGGTCGACGCTTCTTTGGTTAACGGTAGTGTCAAGATTTTGGGCTGGCTGCAGCTGGCAGCGCTTTTGTTTTGGCCGCTTGCAGGAGTTGCTAATATGTCTGAGCTTTGGTGGATTCCTGTGTCTCAGATGATGATCCTCTCAATAGCGACCTATAAGCTTTATGAATATGATAAGCGCCAAGCGATCGCTTATGGCTGGCGGGTACCACAGACGATCATGTATCTAGCTGAGATCGCGGGTGGTTGGCCTGGAGCGTTCATTGCGCAGCGGAGATTACGGCACAAGAGCACGAAGAAAGGCTATCAGTCGATCTTCTGGGGGATCATTCTAATCTATCAAGTCGTGGGTATTGATCAGGTTTTCGACCACAGATTTAGTAAAGATATTTGGAAAGCTATGGGTGAAAGTCGTGTAATCGATAAGCTGTAGTTTCGGCTTTTGATCGTTTGAATTTGCCGGAGTTTGTGTTACAGAAGTCGTTTCAAGGCTGTTTTTGAAACCTTAAACCATTTAAAGCGTCATGCTGAACTTTAATCCCTATAACATACTTGCCGGTTTTATTTTCGGCACGATTGGCTGGGGGGTTTACATGTATGGTAAGCGATTGGATCTTTGGCAACCGCGTGCGATAGGAGTGGGGCTGATGGCTTACCCATATTTTATCACTAACAGCTGGTTACTCTGGGGGACTGGAGTCGGGTTGTTGGTGTTGCTTTGTATTTATCATCGCGAGTGATGAAAATCACTTCGCTGGGATTTCGTTGAGCGTGTAGTAAGCATCCGAGTGCCAAAGTGCTTGGCCTGATTTGGACTTCACGCCAGTAGATTTGAGGTGATGAACGTGACCGCGAACGAGGCCGTCGATGGTGAGTCGGACAGATTTTTTATCAGTGGATAATTTTGCCGCTTTGATAGTGGGCGTGGCTTGATCGACTTCAGGTGAGCCGTATTTGCTTTGAAGAATATAGGTCCATGCTTGCATGGAGTATGAGGCGGGATTTGAAGCGGATGCTTCGTCGACTGGCTCGGTGAAGGTGAGGGTGAAGCCATCGGGCTCTGCTTCCATGGTAAGGATTTCGAAGGGAGTTTTTCCGGTCCATTTGACGCGTTCGAAGGTGAACGGTTTGCTGCCGCGTGATGCCCAACCCCGGTTGGATCCACCGGCGAAGAGGATGCCTTTTTTCTGGTCAAGTTTGATGGGGATAAGTCCGGCTTCGAAGCCTTCGATCATATGAAACACTGCGCCTTGGTAGATGCCGTTGACCTGTTCAAGAAAGACACGTTGGACTTGGGAATGGGTTTGTTCACCGACGTAGACCTGATTTTTCCATGGGCCAAATTTTCCATTGGAGAGATCGGGTTCGATGCCGGTTGGGGATTGGCCGATTTTGCCATGAGGGAATACCACGGCGGGTGGAATAAAATCTGGATATAATAAACGTTCGGTTAGAACGCGTGAACCATCTTTAGGAGTTGGAGGCTCGGGGAGGTTGGCGAGTTTGTGAAATTTATTGCCGACGGGAGCACCTTGGAAGGAACCGGGTTTGAGCCATTTGAGCGACGATGAGCCGTTCCAAATACCTTGGTTGTCGGTATAAAAAGTGTCGCCTGCCGCATTGAAGCCGATACCGCCGGGTGAGCGTATACCGGAGCAGGTTGGAATCATTTTTCCTTCCGGTGTGATGCGTACCGTCCATCCGCGCCAGTCGGAATTAGCGTTGAATGATCCGGTGAGGCAGAGCGTGATCCAGACATCGCCGTTTTTATCGGGCGATGTACCGAAGGCGTATTCGTGGTAATCACCATTAATGCCCCAATCGGAATTGATGGTTTCAAAGACATCTGCGGTGCCATCGTTATCGGAGTCTTGGATGCGAGAAAGCTCGGGGCGTTGGGTCATAAAGAGCGAGTCTTTCTGATAATACATACCGAGGGGTTCATGGAGTCCGTGTGCGAATTTTTTCCAAGTGACTTTCGAGAGATCATCTCCGTAAGCACCGGAGCAGATCCAGACATCGCCGCGGCGGGTGGCGACCGCGACTTGATCATTTGGCATGAGAGCGATGGATGAAAGCTCCATGATTTCGCCTTTAGGAAGGGGGATTTCCTCGCGGAGATAAAAGTCGGATTGAGTTTGTGAGAAAGCCGTAGTGACGGTGGCTGTAAGGAGAATAAGAAAGCGCATAATGATGTTCTTTGAGAGGGTTTAGAGCGGAATTAATCGAGCGTGTAGGTAAGCGTAACCGATTTACCTGGGGCTAGTGTGACGGATTCAGCGCCGGCGACAGCGGCATTACCAAGAGGGATTTTCAATTCGGATCCACCTGTGAGTGTGAGAGTGCGAAGCAAAGTTCCTTCTTTTCCGGGTTTCCATGCATCACTGAGAGTTTGGCTTCCGATCGCAACGTTGAAAGTTGGATTGCCCTGTTTGTCTAACGAATAACCTTTGAATCGAGCTTCAGCAGGCAAGAAGCGGCTATTGGTCAGTTTGATGACGTTTTCGCCGGATGGCGGCTGATTGCCCTGGCCACGATTGATCCAGTGGCGACTTGCATCCATGAAATCTCCGCTCCAAATAAGTTCTGTGGCGAGGTTATCTGCCGAGTAAACGAGATTAAGACCGCCGGGGAAGCCGAAGCCAATGCCGCGGGAAGTAGTGCCTTGGATGAAATTCCGATAAATCACGGTTTTACCATCTATTGGTGCGAGTAGAATACTTGGTTTGTTATCTTTAGAGGTTGTTGATTTTTCACTCAGCCAATTCCATTCTTTGTCACCGGATTTTCTCCATTTAAGACTCAGGCTTTTGGGGCCTGCGTTTTGGAAGTAATCCATGCGGAATGGGTTTTTCCCCTTGTTGAGTGTGATTTTACCCGTTTTCGCGCGGGAGCCATCCATGGGCCCATTGCTGTTTAGTTCGCAAACGACCTTTTGGTTGAGCGTGAGACGTGAACCATCGTCTGAGTCGAGGGCGAATTCGAATTCAGCACTTTCAGGAGCTTCGAAGTTTCCTTCCCACACGATGCCAAAATGAGCATCTAATTTGGCAATCGAAGGGTCGATTAAACCATTATGTTCTTCCTCGATATTTTCTGACTGAATTTTATCGAAGTTCGGAATTTGGTTCCATTGGCCTTTGTAGACGCGCGAGGTGAGATCGGATAGTGCAGTTTTTTGGATGGGGATAGGAAAGAGTTTAAGGAGTTCCGGTGCGGTCCAAGGCTGGGTGCGAGATTCGAATTCCGAGCGGGTGACGCGGACGAGATCGCGAGGGATGGTTTCTCCTTTGTTGCCCCATGCGGTGTTTACGTAATTGAGAATGGCGAGGATTTGTTCATTCGAGAGTGCGGCACCTTGCGGCGGCATTTCAAGATTGTAGGTCTTGCCTTTCACCTCGATGGGGCCGTGTAAGCCATTTAATACGATGGCGATGGAGCGCTTTGGGTTGCCTTCGATCCATGGGCTTCCAGCCAGAGGTGGGAAAGCCCCGTTATTTGCGCCTTTTCCATCTGTAGCATGGCAAGCTGAGCAAAATTGCGTGTAGAGTTGTTCGCCAGTTTGCTCCTCACCCATGAGAGGATTGGCTAGAAAGGCAATTATGAATGGGAGAAATCTGAGCGAGCGCATGAGTTTATAAGTCTTGAAAGAACGAAAATTCGCTGCGGTTTCTTACAAGGATGATGAAATTGCCAGATTTTTACGAAAATCGGCCAAAAAATGAATTACGGTCAATCAAATGCTTTACATGGCGAAACTGTCATACAATAGCAGTTGCGTCCCAATGAACTTCCTAACTTACAAGATTTGCGCCACCGCAGCTGCACTTTGTGCTTTGCTGAGTTCATGTACACCCGGCCCGCCACCGGAGCCAGCCAAGGCCGAGCGTATTATGTATGAATGGCACGATGTCGGAGGCCCCGGTGCAATTTCCGTGCAGATCGATTTGAGCGACCAAATCGCCACGGTCAAACGTGGTGGGCAGGAAGTCGGTTGGTGCTTTGTAGCGACCGGAATCGAGGGACGCGGAACGCGACCGGGCAACTATACCGTCACAGAAAAAATCGTGGATAAACATTCCAACAAGTATGGATGGATCGAAAACGAGCTCGGTGAAGTCGTGGATGACGATGCATCACCGGGCGATCGGGTGGGACCCGGTGAACGCTACATGCCTGCGCCTATGCCTTACTGGATGCGCCTGACGAGTTACGGCATTGGAATGCATGTTGGGAAAATCCCCAATCCGGGTGAGCCGGCATCGCATGGTTGTATCAGGATGCCTCAGGAATTCGTTCCGCTTCTTTTTGAACAGGTGAAGTTAGGCACGCCGGTGAAG
>JANOKJ010000089.1:0-8741 GCA_031419275.1 Akkermansiaceae bacterium
CGACTCCCCGAAAAATCGATTCGTGCGATCTATCGTGAAATCATGTCCGCCGCACTTGCGTTAGAAGACGATCTTAAAATCGCTTACCTCGGCCCTGAAGGCACATGGACTCACCAAGCATCGATCAAAAAATTCGGTCATTCGGTCAACTACTCACCACAGCCAAATTTCTCCGATGTATTCGATCAAGTCGAACGTCGCCAAGCCGACTACGGAGTAGTCCCCATCGAAAACTCCACCGAGGGTGCCGTTTCCCACACGCTAGATTTATTTGTCGATTCGACTCTGCACATCTGCTCGCAGATTTTGCTCCGTATCGAGAACTGCCTGATGTCTGCCATCCCGCGTGATCAGATTAAGACTCTCTACTCACATCCCCAAGTGTTCGGTCAATGCCGTAACTGGATTCTGAAAAACTTCCCGCACGCAGATCTCGTCGAGGTTTCATCCACCACCAAAGCAGCAGCACTCGCAAAAGAAAAATCAGCAGAAGGCGCAGCAGCACTTGGTGGCGCTCTAGCTGCTGAAATCCATGGACTAGAACTGTTAGAATCTTCCATCCAAGATCGCGCCACTAACACCACTAGATTCCTTGTCATCGGTGAAAAAACCTGCCCTCCCACAGGCAATGACCGCACCTCAATCCTGTTTGCTATCAATGACCGTCCCGGCTCTTTGGTAAACGCACTCAAATCCTTCGAGCATCTTCACATCAACCTCTCGAAAATCGAATCGCGTCCATCGAAACGGAAAGATTGGGAATACATTTTCCATGTCGACCTTTCCGGTCACTGTGAGGATGACAATGTCTCAAAGGCTCTCGTAGATCTAGAGAGTCATTGCTCAATGGTGAAAATACTCGGATCTTATCCAGATAACGGAGAATAGATTTCTTCAACTAAAGTTTCGACACACGTTGTCGACTCCACTCCAAAGCTGAGCGATACTCTTCATTATTCGGTCTGAGTTTAAGTAAGGAATCCCAAACACCCATCGCTTCACGATAAATAGCTTCCGCACGATCGTTCTGCTGCGCCATTTCCAGAGCATGCGCCATATCACCTAATAGATAAGCCCTGGATCTTTTTAAAACCTCTAACCTGGGTCCACCTTGTTCAGGGTTGCTTTGCAGGCCTTTTAATACCTCATCCGCCTTCCCCAACAAAATCAACTCATCGTCCTTCTTCCCAGAAAATCCTAACATTCGGCCTTTCTGCCAATGCAACAAAGCCAGGCGGTAATCTCGCATCGGATGTTTTTCCTGCCTTTCTAAAATCGCAATCCCTTCTTCAAAAGCCTTCATTGCCTCATCTGATTTTCCCTGATCTCTCAATAATCCTGCTTGAATTCCAAGCTGCGCTCCCTTGCGAATATTAGCATCTCGAGATTCAGGTTGTTGCTTTAAAACGCGATCCAGTAAAGCCATCGCATCCGTTGAAAACTTGCTCGCGACCGATACATCACCCGAAAACAAAGAAGCCTCAGCCATTGTTCCGTAACAACCCGCCAAATCTAACATTAGATCGACATTATTCGGATCGCTTTTGAGCAACTTGGCAATCTCAGATGCAGCTAAACCATTTACATCCTGCGCATCAGCTAATTTTCCGAGCCCTTCCAAAATCGTAGCCGAGGATAAATAAACCGACGCCAACTCCGAACGCAGCACCGCAGCATCCGGCCTTGCATTCGCTAGTTCACTCAAAGTCCGAGTCGCTCGCTTCAATTGCTCAAGTGCTTTCACTTCATCGCTCTTGTCCGCCAACCATTTTGCTTCATAAAAATCCAAAATCGCCAGCCATTGTCTAACTTGATCCACATCTACCCCTGACTCAGGAACTTCCTGCAACGCTTTCCGCGCCCGTTGAAAATCCACCTCAAGACCTTCTTTTCCAGTTTGCTGTTTAAGCAACGCTAACAACAAAGCATTCCGACCCAAGCGCAACCGCATCACCGCATCCAACTCACGTCCCTGCCAATCCTGAATCGCCGATCCGAGTCGCGCTTCCGCCTTTACTGCATCACCCGCCGCAAGTGAAATTTCTGCCAAATGCAACCGTGCCATCGCCAATTCATCCACCAGTTGTTCCTTGTCCTTATGATTCTCTAAAAATCCTTCATAGAACGATTCCAACTGCGCGAGCCTGACTTCACGACCCTCCAACACCGGTAAAGTCCGACGCCCCTTCTCCATCCCCCACGCAAATAAACGATCACCGATTTCATTCATTGCCTTAATCCGCACTATACCTACTTCAACCTCCCGTTTCACTTCATCCTCAGCCTTTTGCTGAGACTCCAACGCCAGTTTCATCAGATCTTCCGCTGACTTTTTCTTATTTTCCGCCGCGTTGATATCCACTTGAACCCGTTTCTTCTCAGCCAAGCGATCTACCCTTTCGGCATTCAAGCGACTCACACTGAACAACCAAAATCCCCCTAACAAAAGAGCCACCGCAGCAGCAACTCCTGCTGCAATCCACGCTTTGCGCTTACTTCCTTCAGCAAGGCGACGCTGATTCATTAACTCATCACGTGATTGTGCCTCGGTGTATTCCGTATCCGCATCGTAAAAAGCCTTGGAAACCTCAATCATCGATGATGGCCGCTCCAACGGATCCAACTTCATACACAGCTCTACCCATGCTCGATATTTTTTCTCAAGCACATGGTCTGTTACCACTGACCACGTTATGTTCGGTTCTTTCATTAAACCCTTAGCGATCCTCGCAAGCTCGGCTTGTATTCCCGTATCGCATTCTTCACCGGACTTCGGCGCGACATCGCGGAAAACTCCATCACATCTTGGAAAGCTGCGCGTTAACAATCGATAAGCCAACACCCCGAAAGCAAAGACATCCCAACCGTATCCACGCTCATCATAAAATCCGGCCGGATCTAACAACTGCTCGGGTGATTGATACAGAACCGCATCGGAAAACCCAAACCGACTTACCTCCGGCATACTGCCCAGCATCCAATCCACCAATTGCACTTTTCCAGCTTCATCGAAAAACACATTTCCCGGTTTCAAATTCCCATGCACGACCCGTCTGCGGTGCATCTCCGCGAGCGCATCTGCAATGTCACGTATTAGATTCCATGTATCATCCCCGGGATGACCATCCAACCGATGTTGAAGATTCCATAGACGCCTTTTCCCATCCACCTCTTCGTCATCTCCGAAATATGGCATAACAACGAAAGCAGGCCTCTCATCCAAATCCATTTTTTCCGGCCTTAAAACTCCATCCGGCCAACCCCCTTCCTCCAGCCGTCCCAACGCCTTCGTAAGCAAGGCACGATGAATCGACATTCCCTCAAAAACTTTCACCGCAAATTTGCCACCCTGTTTATCTTTCGCCAAATAAACCTTACCGCTCTCGCCAGAACCGATCAGTCCAACTAATTCCAAGTCACTCAGTTCCATTAACCTCATTCATCAAACCTTAAACCATGACATCAAACTTCGCACCCTCTAAATCCATCTGTCTTAGCACTCGATTTCCGCCCCTCTACAGCACCCCCAAGGACTTTCCCGGCGAAATCAAAACGCCCACAGATTTGTAAGAACGATTGAGGTTTATCAAATTCCAACCTTCCGCTACCACTTTGACGTGTCTGACGTGAAACTGCCCATCCATGAAATTGCCGATTCTATACGAACGGCCTTATCGGACAACCAACGCATCCTGCTAACAGCCCCAACCGGCTCAGGAAAATCCACCGAAGTTCCCGGAATAGTCGCAAATCTTCCGGAAATCACCGGACGCATCATCGTTATCGAGCCCCGCCGAATGGCCGCTCGGCTCCTCGCCGGCTTCGTCGCCCAAAACCGCAATACCCCCCTCGGCAAAGAAACCGGCTACGCAGTTCGCTTCGATTCCCGTTATGGTGCGGATACCAAAATCCTCTATCTCACCGATGGCGTTTTCCAACGCATGATTCAGGAAAACCCGACTCTTAAAGGCATTTCCGCTGTGATCTTCGATGAATTCCATGAGCGTCGTCTCGCCGTCGATATCGCCCTCGGCCGCTGCTTGGATCTTCAGGATAATGAGCGCCCCGATCTCCGCCTTATCGTCATGTCGGCCACACTCGAAACTGACAACCTCGCCACATTTATGGCGCCCGTCACCCAACTCAGCGCAGGTGGCCGAAAGTTTCCGGTCGAAATCCTACATCGCCCCCACCGCCTTCCAGAAAATCACCGTCAAGCTGGCCCACCTCGCGAAACTCCCGTTTGGGAACAAGTCACCGCCCTCACCCGCGAAGCCCTCTCTCTACCTGATCCCGGAAACCTTCTCATCTTCCTTCCCGGAACCCATGAAATCCGCCGAACCATCGAACTCCTCGAACACCTCCCCGCCGCCAAATCCTACGATATCTTCCCTCTCTACTCCGCCCTTCCGCCAGCCGATCAGGAAAAGGCCATCCGTCCATCGAACCGACCCAAAATCATCGTTTCCACCAACGTCGCGGAAACCTCACTCACCATCCCCGGCATCCGAACGGTTATCGATTCCGGCACGGCTCGCACCTCTCACTTCGATCCCCGCCGCGGCATTAACACTCTCCATATCCGTAAGATCTCTCGCGCCGCTGCCGATCAACGTGCAGGCCGCGCAGGCCGCACCGCCCCAGGCCGCTGCCTCCGTCTCTGGTCCACCGCAGACCACGCACGACGCGACGAATTCGAAATTCCGGAAATTCATCGCATCGATCTATCAGAAGCCATTCTCCTCCTCAAAGCATCCGGCATCGAAGATCCATCCCATTTCCGTTGGCTAGATCCTCCAACCGAAACCTCTCTCCAAAAAGCCAACCAACTCCTCCACGATCTCCACGCTATATACGCGGTTGGATCCCTAACAGAAATCGGCCGTGAAATGGCGAGCATTCCACTCGAACCCCGCTTCGCCCGCCTGCTGCTCGCCGGCCTGCATCATGATTGCCTAGCAGAAACTGCATTCATCGCCGCTGTCGTTCAAGGTGAAGGTATCTTTGCAAAAGGCAAAAACACCAACCAACGCAAAGATTTTATCCTACCCGATGATCCATCCGACTTCGCTGGCGAATACCGCGCGTTCCAATCCGCCGAGGCCATGAACTTCGACGCACGTCGCCTCGCCGATCTCGGCATCCACGCCCGTGGTTCGAAAGACACCGCACAGATTTTTGATCGCCTCTTAGCTTTGTTTCCAAAATCTGCGTCGCAGAAAATCGACTTCCACTCACACCGCCAAGCCATAGCAAAATCCATCCTCGCCGCCTTTTCCGATCAACTCGCCGTCCGGATTTCCCAAGGCAACCTCGCCTGCCGACTCGTCGGAAATCGCCGGGGAAAACTCGACGACGTTTCCTGTGCCCGCCAGTCCACTGCCTTCGTCGCCTGTGAAATCACCGAAGTCGAAGCCCGGGAAATCATCACCCACCTACGCCTAGCCACTTCCATCGAACTTCCTTGGCTCGATGAACTTTTTCCCGATGAGATCCAAACCATCGACAGCGCGAACTACGACGAAACCCGTCGAAGAGTCGTCCGACTCCAACAGAAAAAGTTTCGTGATCTCGCGCTAGAATCCAAAGAATCCGATCACGATGTCCCACTCGATGCCGCAGCAGAAATTCTCGCGAAACGCGTCCTTTCCGGTGAGCTGGTATTGAAAAACTGGGACGCACAAGTCGAACAATTCACCCACCGCCTCACTTGTATTTCCAAATGGATGCCGGAGCTCGGTTTACCGACATGGACCGAAGAGGATCGCATCGCCGCTATTTCACAAATCTGCCACGGCGCGGTCAGCTACAAAGAAATCAAAGACGCTGCCGTTTGGCCGGTCCTCAACGATTGGCTCTCATCCCACCAACGCCACCTGCTCGACACCCATTGCCCCGAGCGCATTCACCTCGTGTCAGGTCACTCCGCAAAAATCACCTATTCCTCGGAAAATGATCCGTTTTTCTCCTCCAAACTCGCTCAACTCGTCGGCACCAAAACCACCCCCACTATCGCAGCCGGCCGCATCCCTTTGCTCGTCCATATCCTCGCACCAAACCAACGCCCTTGGCAAATGACTAAAGACATACCCAACTTCTGGCAAAACGGTTACCCCCAAATGAAAAAAGAACTCGCCGGCCGCTACCCAAGGCATCCTTGGCCGTAGCTATCCAAAAAATCAAAAATTAAAAATCGTCATTCATCAATCGTCAATGCCTTGAGAGCTTTAGCGACTTCAGGCTTAAGACGAAGTCCTTACTGCTTGGACGGAGCGAAGCGGAGTCAATAAAACCGAAAGATCTAACGGCCCACTTACCTCTTACAAGCGTAGACTTATTGACGATTGATGATTGTTGATATGTGATTTTTGATTTAAAGATTCGGAAACCCTAAATCCACACCTCACTCACCTTCAATGAACTGGAAACGCATACTGATCGGAACATGGAACTGGAAACGTCCGTTCATCTCCCTCGGCTCAATCTACATCCTTCTCGGCCTAGTCGCTGTGTCTTGCGCAGATCGCATGATCTTTATGCCGCCTGAACCTTCCTATTCTGAAAAGCTCGAAGGCTTCACTAAAATCAATTCCAAAGGCGCATCGACTATCGCCGCGATCCACCTCAAAGCCCCACCAAACGCGCCCACTCTTATTTACAGTCACGGCAACGCGGAGGATATCGGTCAAAATATGGAAATTTTCCAAGCATTGCATGACCGCGGTTTCGGTGTCATCGCCTATGACTACCCCGGCTATGGCCTAAGTCCGGGAAGATCCACGGAATCATCCACCCAGGACTCCATCCAAGCGGCATGGGATTACGCCATCAAATCTGGAATTTCTCCTTCGTCTATCGTCATCGTCGGCCGTTCGATTGGTAGCGGCCCCTCCGTCTGGCTTGCATCCCACACCAAGCCCGCCGGACTGATTCTCATCTCTCCTATGAAATCCGCCTATACTGTCGCTTTCGGATATCCGATCTTCCCCGGCGATCTTTTCCCGAACTACAAACGCATCGCTAAGATCAATACTCCACTCCTCGTCATTCACGGTTATATGGACGAAGTCATTCACTATTCACACGGCCAAGAAATCTATGAAAAATCACCAGCTTCTAATAAATTTTTTGAACCCATTGAAAACTCCGGACACAACGATCTGTTCTACAACGCAGCCGATCAAATTATGGATTCAATGACCGATTTCATTCATCAACTCCCAAAATAATCATTCTTCTCACTCGTGCCACGCCTCCTCATTCTCATAGCGCTTCTTCCCATTGTTATCACCCTAGCGATGCGTTGGTGGTTTGGAATTCGCCTACTTAAATCCAGCACGACAAATTCATGTATCTGTGATTTGGAAAAATGGAAACAAACCTTTGGCGAAGAAAACCTACCCGCTTCCTCAACCGCCACGCAGATGATGTTTGCGGAACTACTCAGAAAAACCGCTCTAGCCGATTGGCGCAAGCGCGACAAGAAATCCGCCATCGCTCGTGAAGGCACCCGCCGTTTCGGCATGGCCGTCCCTCCATTCACAGCCATGATCGTTATTCTCGGCATCATAGTCGGACGCGTGACACCTTCCTACGGAATCGCTATCTTTCTAATCGCCACAGCATTTTCAGCTGTTATCGCCTACCTCAGCATCGCCCCTGAAATCAACGCCATCCTCACCACTTCCCGCCAACTCCGTAAATCCACAATCTTCCGCCGCCGCGACGATGAAGACGCAGTCATTCAATCCGCCGTCGCTCTCACATGGAGAGAAGCCGCACCACCCATCTTCAACCTCCTCCAACGCTGAAACTTTAAACTCTAAACTTTAAATCTCAAAGTAATAAGAACAGCGCGTATGCTCTTCCTTGAAGTTTAGAATTTAAAAATTAAAAATTAACTCCATATGCTCGCCATCATCATCGTCCTCTCCCTCTTCCTTCTCTGGAAACTCGAATTCATTGCCACGCTACTGAATCTCAAAACTTTTCCATCCACACCTCCGCGTGAACTCGATGGCCTGATGGATGCGGAAAAACTCGATAAGGCGCGCTCTTACCTCTCCGTCAATGCGCGCTTCGGCATCATCCAATCGATCTTCTCACTCGTCGTTCTACTCGGCTTCTGGTTTTGCCATGGCTTCCCTTTTCTCGATAACCTTGTTCGTTCGTATTCCGAAAACGAAATCATCTCAGGAATGATGTTTCTCGGCATTCTATTCATCGCCCAAAACCTCATCTCCCTTCCATTCGATTGTTATGAAACGTTCGGCATTGAGGAAAAATTCGGTTTCAACAAATCCACCCCGAAAACCTTCATCATCGATCGCATCAAAGGTCTCTTCCTAGCCGCATTACTTGGATTACCCATCCTCGCTGGCATTCTCTGGATATTCCAAACCGTGCCAAACGCTTGGATCTGGGCATGGGCATTTATCACCGCCGTCCAACTCCTGCTCACCTACCTCGCTCCCACTTTCATCCTTCCTCTCTTCAACAAATTCACCCCCATGCCTGATGGTGAACTCCGCACTAAAATCGAAGAACTCGGCACCTCCTGCGGATTTCCGTTAGAAGGCGTTTTCATCATCGATGGATCAAAACGCTCCACCAAAGCCAACGCCTACTTCACCGGCTTCGGGAAACATAAAAAAATCGCCCTGTTCGATACCTTGGTCGATAAATCCACCACCCCAGAAATCCTCGCCATCCTCGCCCACGAGATCGGCCACTTCAAACTC
>JANOKJ010000090.1:0-6160 GCA_031419275.1 Akkermansiaceae bacterium
GCGGCCGCACGCGCAGTTGCACCTGCCACAAAGAGCTTAATTAGATCTCCTTGTTTGTATGGTGATAATCGACTTTTTCTTTGATACATGGACTGGGCTAGTTTAGTGATTTTAGATCACTTAGCTAGTACAGCCCCTAAATTTGGGGTTTCAAGTTGGCTCTGAACGGTTAAGTTTCCGCCATGATCCAAATCACCGACAAAGCAAACACGGAACTCGTGTCCTTGTTGAAAAGCAAAGCGGCCTCGCCGACAGCTGGGTTGCGGCTTGGCGTTAGTAAAGGCGGCTGCGCGGGTTGGCAGTATGAAATGAAAGTCGCGGAGCCGGAAGCTGGAGACGAAGTTGTCGAACAAGGTGAAGCGCGCGTCATCATCGCGGCGGATAGTTTTGATAAATTGCGGGGTTGTGAAATCGATTACTCGGATGACCTAACAGATGCCGGATTTAAAATTCACAATCCCAAGGCACGGCGTTCCTGCGGATGCGGCACCTCGTTCGAACCGGATGACGAACCCGAAGGCAGTGGCGCGGAAGATGGAGAAGTTTGTGGCGAGGGAGGCGCGGTTTAATTCTAGTGCCTCAGAAACGCAAACCACAGAGCGAAGAACTCGAGCCACCAAAACCGGCATACTATTGGTGGATGCTTGCGAATATTCTAGCAGCATCCTTTGCGTTGATTAGTTGGGCGCTATGTCTTTACGTTTTTGGTAATCCAGAAATCCCACGCAACTACGCCATCCTCAAAAAACTGGGACGCCTTCCCGAGCTCAAGCGCTACACCGTCCTCGATGTCCCTAACGGAAACGCACTTAATCCCACGGAGCTCTATGGAAAATATTTCGGACTAACCGAAAAAAAGCGCGCGCGACTCAACTCACTCTTACTGCGCAACTACATGCGCAATTTTGATAAAAACCTGCTGCTCACTTATGCGGAAGGAGACTATCAAGTGGCCGATGTAACCAAGCTTGAAAAAGGCGATTTCCTTTACCCAGGCTTCGTAGTCCGCGCTCAAGCCATGGTGAAACAAGACGACTTCACGCAAGCGGTCGGATTCCCAGTGGTGATGGAATACATTTTCCCAACTGACAACAAAGATGCCGTCTATCAGTTCAATAAAGGTGATATTCTTGAGGTGAATAAAAATCCGAACTGCGCGGCCATTATCTATATTACAAAAACTATCGTCGATGAAGAGCAGGCCCTGAAGATCACCGTCGTCCCCATCGCTTACGGCCCATACCGAGTCGGCGAGGAAAAAGAATTTTCCATTGAACCTCCGTCTATTATGAATCCGGCGTCTAGCTTGCCGATTTGGAAATAGGAAACTTCAAATCGCCGTCAGAGGATATTGGGCATTTTTTAACCACAGAGACACAGAGGGTAGATGAGGACACAGAGGTGTGGATTATTTATTGATTGGAATTTAAGGTTTAAAATTTAGAATTTTTCGCTCTCCGTGTCCTCCTTTTTTCTCAGTGTCTCTGTGGTAACAAAAAAGCCCCGCAACAACTGCGAGGCCTTTTCGTTAGAAGTTTTATCTCTGAATCAACTCAGACAGAAACTTTTTTCCCGCCATTCTGCGCGGATTCGTAAATCGCGCGAATGAGCGCCACGGCTTTACGGGCTTCTCCGGCATGGGTTTTGCACTGGCGACCTTCCTGGATCGATTGCACGACTTCTTCGAAGTTGCGCTGATGCTGATAGAAATTGATCGCGGTCGGATCGTTGGCACCGAGCCCGGCTTCCTGGCCTTTCATCAAGGTTGATTTGATGTGCGCGTCCTCGGGTTTCTCTTCACGGAAATCCCAGATTTCGAAAGCCTCATCGGCGAGGAAAACTGATCCATCGGTTCCGGCGAGTTGCACGCGAGCGGGATGTCCGGCTTTCGACCAAGTGCAGGTCGAGCACTCGATCACGCCGAGCGCTCCACTTTCAAACTCCACGGTTGCGACAATGCTGTCTTCCACTTCGATGCGCTCGTGAGCGAGACACGCGGTGACCGCTTGCACGGATTTTGCCGGGCCGGCGAGATAGAGTAGAGCATCGACTGTGTGCACGGATTGATTCATCAACGCGCCACCACCATCCAATGCCCATGTCCCGCGCCAACCGGCGGAATCGTAATATGCCTGATCGCGGAACCATTTCACGTAGGCCGATGCCGAGGTAAGTTTTCCAAAACGTCCTTCATCCGCCGCTTTCTTGAAAGCATCCATTCCAGGATGAAAACGGCGATTCAACACCGCGGAGAGAGTCTTGCCATTCTTCGCAGCCGCAGCCATCAACTGATCGATGCGCTCGGTGGTGATCTCCAAGGGCTTTTCGCAAATGACATGTTTGCCGGCATTCAAAGCAGCAAGCGCCGGATCCAAGTGCGCGCCGGATGGCGTGCCTATGGTGACAATCTCTAACTCAGGATCGGCGAGAAACTCGTCGATGTTCGAGTAAGCCTTGCCGCCATATTCCGCGGCGATTTTTTCCGCAGCCTCCGCACGGAGGTCGAAAACGGATTGGAGTTCACCGCCAGTCATGGCAGTGATGGCTTTTGCGTGAAAGTGGCCGATCATACCGGCGCCGATGATTCCGAATTTCATGAGAGGATGTGTGGTTGGTTAAATAAGGGATTGCAGGGATATTTGATGGCTTGCACGGGGCTGGCAAGGTTTGAAATGAAACTTCGCCAAATCGAAGTGTAACCTTTTCACTGCACGTCCGTTGGCTAAGGTGTATATGAAAGATATCGAAACCAACCCACCATCCGGCCAGTCCGAAGAACTCGCCACGCTTTTGCTGAATCATCTCAGCACGTTTCAAGCTTTCGCCCGACGCAGGCTCGGCGACGAACAGCTCGCGGCAGACGCCGTCCAAGAAAGTTTGCTCAAAGCCATAAAGGCCGAGCCGAATCTCGAGGATAGGGAAAACCTGCTCGCATGGTTTTACCGCATTCTGAGAAATGTCCTCACCGATCTTCATCGCCGGAAAGCCGCAAGCGAGCGCGCGATGGCCACCTACGCCGCCGATTTCGAATCTGGATCCGATGAAATGGAATCCGCCGCCTGCCAATGCTTGCACAGTTTGCTGCCAGCCATGGAACCCGCATACGCGGATCTGATCCGCCGCCATGATCTCGGCGGCGAGTCGCAGTCAGAATTAGCGCAAGAACTCGGCATCACCCCGAACAATCTCAAAGTCAGGATTCACCGCGCGCGAAAGCAACTCAAAGATCTGTTAGAAAAAACCTGCACGATCTGCGCTAGCCACGGCTGCCTCGATTGCGATTGCGCACCCAAAAACTAAAACCATTTTCCCATGAACCATTCTCACGAAAAACATTCCTGCTGCAGCGGCCACGACCATTCCGCAGAGGCAGAAGTCAAACCCTCCTCCGGCGCAAAATATTTCTGCCCGATGTGTCCCGGTGTCGAATCGGACAAACCCGGCGACTGCCCGAAATGCGGTATGGCACTGGAGCGGAATCCCATGTGGAAGCCTAACACAAAAACCATCTACACCTGCCCGATGCACCCGGAGATCGAACAGGATCATCCCGGTGATTGTCCGCAATGCGGGATGGCTCTGGAACCGAAAGGCATCGCCGAAAGCGATGAAGGAGACGAAGGCATTCGAGATCTCACGAGAAAATTTTGGATCTCCACCATACTCACGTTGCCGGTGTTTTTCCTCGCGATGGCACACCTATTTCCGGGCCTGCATTTCCGCAAAGATCTCACCAAATGGATCGAGTTCATCCTGACCATCCCCGTCGTCTTCTGGGCGGGCGGGATGTTTTTCACCAAAGCATGGGTTTCCCTGAAAACATGGAACCTCAACATGTTCACGCTCATCGCCACCGGCGTCGGCGCGGCGTTTATCTACAGCGCGGTCGCGGTTCTCGCTCCCGGCGTGTTTCCGGAATCGTTTAAAGAACACGGCGAGGTCGGTCTCTACTTCGAAGCCGCCGCAGTGATCACGGTTCTCGTTCTACTCGGACAACTGTTAGAAGCGAAAGCCCGCGCCCGCACCGGTGAAGCGATCCAATCCCTCATCGGCCTCGCCGCAAAAACCGCTCACCGCCTCCGCGATGGCAAAGAAGAAGACGTGCCGGTCGATGAAATCGCAGTCGGCGATCTACTCCGCGTCCGTCCCGGCGAAAAAATTCCCATCGACGGCACGATTACCGAAGGCGGCGGCAACATCGACGAATCCATGATCACCGGCGAACCCATGCCGGTCGCGAAAAAAGAAGGCGATCCCGTGATCGGTGCGACCCTCAACCAAACCGGAAGTTTCGTGATGAAGGCGGAAAAAATCGGTGGCGATACCTTGCTTTCCCAAATCGTCCATATGGTTGCGGAAGCGCAACGCAGCCGTGCGCCCATCCAAAAAGTCGCCGATACCGTAGCGGGTTGGTTCGTGCCCATCGTCGTCGCGGCTGCGGTGGCAACATTCATTGTCTGGGCGATTTTCGGTCCAGAACCTGCGATGGCGTTCGCCCTCGTCAACGCCGTTGCCGTGCTCATCATCGCTTGTCCTTGTGCGCTCGGGCTGGCAACCCCGATGTCAATCATGGTCGGCGTTGGCCGCGCGGCAGGGATGGGGATTCTCGTGAAAAACGCGGGTGCCATCGAACTCGCGGAAAAAGTCACGCATCTCGTCACCGATAAAACCGGAACTCTAACAGCCGGAAAACCACGCGTCACCGATATCATCCCCTCCCAAAACTATGATCACAATGCCCTACTCCGGCTCGCCGCTTCCGTCGAGTCGCCCAGCGAACATCCGCTCGCCCGCGCCGTGGTCGATGCCGCGAAGGAATCTAACATCGAACTTTTTCCGATCACCGATTTCGAATCAACCACCGCGGGCGGCGTAACCGGCAGTATCGATGGTAAAGTTGTTAGAATTGGGAAATCCTCTTTCCTTTCCGAACACGGCATCGCTATTCCTGACGATTGGGAGCAACGCGCCCAAACGTTGCGGGAAAATGCCAAGACGGTTATTTGGGTCGGCGTAGGCACCGAGCTCGCAGGTATTTTCGCCATCGCCGATCCGATCAAAGCATCCAGCGCCGAAGCGATCCGCACCCTTCACGAGATGGGCTTGAAAGTCATCATGTGCACCGGCGACAACGCCGCAACCGCGCAGGCAGTTGCGAAAGAACTCGGGATAGACGAAGTCCATGCCGAGGTCTTGCCTCAGGATAAAATCAACCTGATACAGTCTCTCAAAGCCAAAGGAGCAGTCGTCGCCATGGCAGGCGATGGAATCAACGATGCTCCCGCCCTCGCTGGCGCGGATGTCGGCATCGCAATGGGCACCGGCACCGACGTCGCCATCGGCAGCGCCGCCATCACCCTCGTGAAAGGCGACCTCCTTGCCATCGCCAAAACCATCCAACTCAGCCGCGCCACCATGCGCAACATCCGCCAGAACCTATTCTTCGCCTTCATCTACAACGCCCTCGGCGTCCCCATCGCCGCTGGCGTGCTCTATCCGTTTTTCGGAATCCTCCTCAGCCCCATGATCGCCGGTGCAGCAATGAGTTTCTCCTCAGTCTCCGTGATCCTCAACGCTCTACGCCTGAGAAGCAAAAGAATCTCGTGACATCGAAAAGATCATTCTTTCAATAGTACCGAGATTTTAAATCATTCGACAACGACCAGTCAGAATCACGCAGTTCGATCGTGCGTTTCCGATCCAACATAGCATTAGACATGAGCATCATCCGCTCAGCCCGCGGGGAAAGAGTGCCCCCACTTTGCCTACTGCTTCGAATCTCATTTTCGCTGATTAGCGCCGCTTCATTCCATTCGCTCACAGGTTCCAACTCGTTCGTATTCATGACCAAGATAGTGCTCTGAAATGAGCGGTTAAACCAATGGGGTCAAATCCCCAAATTTATTAAACCTATCTAAACAAATCGCTAATTCATCCAACTCTGCCAAAAAACGAATGACTATGAGGTCTTGACCCCATGGATAAGTTGTAGGCTGTGACTTATCAGATGGGTCATGAAAATAAAGCTCACTCATACGCGAAATAGCATTCCGAAAAAGTCACGCATCGAAATCGTGGCGTTGCTGCAGGCGCGACTAGCCGATTCCATCGATCTCATGATGCAGGCCAAGCAAGCTCATTGGAATGTGAAGGGTCCGCA
>JANOKJ010000091.1:0-11999 GCA_031419275.1 Akkermansiaceae bacterium
GCCGTTGCGGGCGGTGGATGATGTGTCGATCCGTATCATGCCGGGTGAGGTGTATGGGTTGATCGGGCCGAACGGTTCGGGGAAATCCACGACGATGAAGGCGCTTCTGGGTTTGGTGGCTCCGACAGCGGGCAATTGTTCAATTTTCGGAAAGGATTCGTTGCAGGTAGATTCGCGGGATGAGGTCGGATTTCTGCCAGAGAATCCGTATTTTTACAAACACCTCAGCGGTGAGGAGACTTTGGAGTTTTACGGAAAACTTTGCGGAATCCGTGGCACGAAGTTGAAGGGCCGGGTGGAGGAGTTACTGGAGTTGGTGGATTTGACGGATGCACGGCACCGGCGGATCGGGGGCTATTCGAAAGGGATGTTGCAACGGATCGGTTTGGCGCAGGCGTTGATCCAAGAACCGCGACTGGTGATTTTGGATGAGCCGACAGCAGGGGTGGATCCGTTGGGTTCGCGGCAGATTCGGGATTTGATTTTCAAATTGAAAGAGCAGGGCATCACCGTGTTCTTGTGTTCGCACTTGTTAGAGCAAGTCCAGGAGGTATGCGATCACGTGGGGATTATTTTCCGTGGAAAAATGGTCAAGGAGGGGAAATTGGAGGATTTGATCGCGATCGAAGATCAGACGGAGCTGGTGTTGAAAGATGCGAGTCCGGAGTTGATCGCGGAGATCGAGGCGTTGATCAAGCGGAGTGGCGGGGTGGAGTTGGTGAGAAAGGGCAGGCCGCGGACGACCTTGGAGCGTTTGTTCCTTCGTGAAACAGGCAAGCGGGAGGAAACCCATTAATTTTCTAAAGCGATGAATCTGATTTCAAATATCCAACAATTTCCCGCGCATGTGGCTCGTTCTACTGTGATCGCGCAGCATACCTTCACCCAACTGGTGCGGATGAAGGTTTTCTATTTTCTCGGCTTCTTCGCGGTGATTTTGATCGCGAGCAATTTTTTCAATTTGCCGCAACACGAAGGTCCGGAGTCGGTCGGGACACATGTTTTGGGTAAAATTAAGGAATGGTCCGTAGCGGCCATGACCTTGTTTTCATTGGTGATATCGATCGTGGCGACGTCTTTGCTTTTACCGAAAGATGTTGAAGACAGAACGCTTTATACCATATTGGCAAAACCAGTTCCACGCATCGACTACCTTGCAGGAAAGTTGTTAGGTGTGTTGATATTGATTTTCGTATCCCTGATAATCATGGATGTTTTGATGATTGGAGCGCTGCAATTACGAACCAATATGGTGTTGGAGGAGCAGACAGCACTTGCGATTCATCGTGGTTGGCCGACTGAAGATGTGGCAAGATTGAAAGCGGAGATCCTTGCGCAGGGGCCAACCTATTCACTTCAAGGTGCGGTGATTGCGGTCTTTCTTAAGGCAACTGTGATTGCTTCGATGACATTGTTGCTCTCAACTTTTTCAACCAGTACGCTGTTCACTACTATCGTGAGCTTTCTGATTTTTTTCATGGGCAATTTCCAAGCGGATGCTCGGGAGATGTATTTTGGCGACGATATAGGGACGAGTCATGGCTGGTTGGCTCAATCGATCTCGCTGCTGGTCGCTTTGGTGTTACCTGATTTCCAGCTTTTCAATGTGATTGATGAAGTCATCCAAGGACGAGTGATGCCTTTGTGGATCATGGGTAAATTGGCATTAGTCGGTTTATTTTACTTTGTTTTTTATCTGTTCGCGTCGTGGTTCATTTTTGCGGAAAAGGAGTTTTGAACGAATGACTCAGGGAAAAAGATACTGGGTTTTAGGAGTGGCGATTTTAATCGCTGGTGCCGTGCGTTTACCTTTTGAGCGCCAGCTCACGGCGGAGTTAAATAAGGAAAAATTATTATCTCCAAAACTTGATATCGGCACGGGCGAAAAACTGGGTCAGACATTTTATGCGGTATCTCTAGGTGGTCTGCGAACCTTGATTGCTACCTTCATCAATCTCCGTGCATTCGGGCATTTTGAAAAACAACAATGGGCGAAAGTCGTGGATAGTTTTGATCTGATTGTCGATCTCGCACCACGAACGAAATATTATTGGGACACGGGTGCTTGGCATATGTCTAGCAATGCATCATCGTATTATCTATATGAGTCGGAGCTGCCACCGCTGCGCCGGAAGCTGTTGTGGAAAAACTACATTTTAACTGGGCGTGATTTTTTGGAGAGAGGAATAAAAAATAATCCCGAGCATCCATTGCTCCATGAGCGGTTGGGGCAGTTATTAGCAGATCCTTATCGTATTAAGGCATTTGGTGATCCGGCTGCGGCTTATGAGGCTTCATATAATTCTTTCATGTCTGCGGTTGATACGGGATTAGCTCGGAAATTCACGAAGCGGGCAGCGTTGTATTCGCTGGTAAGGGTACCGGGGCGAGAGGAGGAATCGCTAAAGCTTTTGTTAGAGATTAAGAGTGAGTTAAAAGCTCTACCCCCGACTGCGTTGGCCATGCACTATGTTTTGGAATATCATCGTGATCCCGAACAGCCGGTTATTGAGTTGGTTGATAAGGTTTTTCCGTCCCGTAAATTGGCTTACGAAATTTTGGGAAGGATTTGGTTGAGGAGCACTGAAAGGTTACCCATGCACGGTGTCGCACGAGCTATCCGGCTGCTAGAGCTCGAGCTTGGAGTGTCTGAAGAAAAAAGCCTGCTCAAGAGCCCACAGCCTGTCATGATGGATCCGGATGATTATTTTCGGAAGTGATGATGCCGACATTTCTGCGACCCACTGCCGGGGTCGGATATTCTGGGTGCTGGTTCCCGGGGTGGTCGTCGCTGGAGCTCCTCGACCCCGGGCTAATTTCTGAGATCCCGTTGGGATCTGGATTTTGTGTTCCATCCACCATTCTCCTCTTCTCCCTATTCTCCTCCCTCCCTGTAGAAAAATGCGTGAGACACTTGTTGCTCTATTATTTCTTCTCATTCCATGCGGCGCCCTCGGCGATGGCGCCCTACCTCCCTAATCTAGGGGGATAAGGTCCAAAATCCTTAACTTTTATTGATTTTCACGGTATGAAAACAATCTTGCCCTTTTTGGGTGGGGAGGGGATGCTGTGGGTGTTGTCAATCAATGGCCAATAAAGAAAACAAGAAACGCGGGCAAGTTGAGGAGCCTAAGCAGTGGTCCAGCGAAGTTGCTGGGGTCTGTTGGTTGGCTGGTGGCTTGGTATTGCTGTTATCTCAGCTTTCTTACAGTCCTGCAGATTTGCCTTATGTTGGATTTCTGAAAAATTTCACCGATAACACAGATAAGCCTGGGGAGAACTGGCTGGGGCCGGTGGGCGGAGTATTGGGTTTTGCGCAGATCCTTTTGATTGGCGCGGCGGGCTGGTTGCTTTCGTTAGGTTTCATTTGGTTCGGGGTGACCAAGCTGGCGTTTCGTTGGTTGATCTGGCCAAGAATTTCATTGGGTCTTATTACGATTCTGATTTCCGGGGCTATTTGGTTACACGCGGCAGATTATTTTTTCGTTGAATGGGCGGAAAGATGCCAAGTGCCCAGTCCTGGAGGGGTGATTGGTTTTGGGATCGGCGGGCATTTACTGGTGCCATTCATTGGTAAGCCCGGGACGCTTGGTCTGGCCAGTATTGGGTATTTGGTTGGTTTGATTTGGTTGACCGGTCAGACACCCTTGGCTTTTGCGAAAGCCTGTTTGATGGTTTTCAAGCGCAAGTTCGATGCATGGCGGATGAGTCGGACGGAGGTAGGACGTGCTGAAGCTCGCGAGAAAGAGTTGCTGAATGAGCGCGAGCGTCAGCGTGAGCAACGTCGTGTGGAGCGCGAGATCACGAAGTTGAAAGAGGCGGAAACGGATACTCTGGGTCAGAAAGAACTGCCGATCCGTGAAACTCCGTTACCGCAGATTATCGATGCGTCGCAGCGTCGCGCGGTGGAGCAGATGGAATTCGGATCGAAACCGTTTGAGCGGAAAAAACCAGGGCATCAATCGCTTTCCGTGACAGGATTTGAGGATTACGAGTTGCCGGGATTTGATTTGTTAGATGCGGTTGAAGAAGAGGCGGAAGCGGCGGATCACGATGAGTTGATTTCTATTCAGAGCACGATTGTGGATACGCTTAAAGCATTCGGAATCGATGTCACACCCGGCGATATCACCCGCGGTCCGACAATCACGCGCTATGAGATTTATCCATCGACGGGTTTGCGAGTGTCACGCATTTCACAACTTGAAGCAGACCTTGCACGGGCAACACGTGCGGAGCGGATCAATATTTTAGCGCCTATCCCAGGTAAAGATACCGTGGGTATCGAGATCGCGAATTCTAACAAAGTGGCGGTTCCGCTGCATGAATTATTGCACGATCCGGATTTCCGATCTGCGAAGAAGAAGATCCCGCTTGCGCTTGGAAAAGATGTTTACGGCAAGACGGTGATCGGTGATCTCGCGGCAATGCCGCATTTGCTGGTGGCGGGTGCGACGGGTTCGGGGAAATCGGTTTGTATCAATTCGATCATCGCTTCCATCCTATTCAAGTTCGGACCCGATGAGCTGCGGTTCATCATGGTCGATCCGAAAGTCGTGGAGATGCAGATGTATAACAAGCTGCCGCACATGGTCGTTCCCGTGGTGACCGATCCGAAGAAAACCGTTGCCGCGCTCAAATGGGTGGTGAACGAGATGGAGAAACGCTACCGGATCTTCGCCAAAGAAGGGGTGAGAAATTTCGATGGTTACAACAATCGTCCTCGTCCGGACAAAGCAGAGATTGAGGAAGTTGAGGAATCCGAGGAGGAAGAACCAGAAGTGGATCTTGATGATATTGAGGAAATCGCATCAGCTCTGGAGGACGGCGATCTAGGTCCGGAGGCGGAGTTTGAGGAATTGGAACTTGAGGATGATGAGATTCCGGATCGCTTCCCTTACATCGTGGTGTTGATTGATGAGCTTGCAGATTTGATGCAGACGGCGCCGGCGGATGTGGAAATGTGCATCGCCCGGATCGCTCAGAAGGCACGTGCTGCGGGGATTCATTTGATCATTGCGACTCAAACACCACGTGCGGATGTGGTGACGGGAATTATCAAAGCAAACATCCCAAGCCGAATCGCATTCCAGGTTTCATCAGCTTTGGACTCGCGGGTGATCTTGGATACGAAAGGCGCGGATAAGTTGGTAGGTAAAGGCGACATGCTGTATTTGCCCCCGGGTTCTGCGAAGCTGGAGCGTGCGCAGGGAGCATTTGTTTCGGATGCCGAAGTCGAGAGGATTGTCGATCACTGCGCGAAGCAGGCGAAGCCGCGTTATGAAAAAGACATCCGCGAAACTATCGACAACGCTGGGATGGATGAGGATGAAGATGTTTCCGATGCGGATGAAGAATTGGTCATCAAATGCATCGAGGTCTGCAGGCAGGAACAAAAGGCAAGTACCTCGCTGCTGCAGCGTCGCTTGCGGTTGGGTTACACCCGTGCCGCGCGGATGATGGATATTTTAGAGCAACGTGGCATCATCGGTCCCGGTGATGGTGCGAAGGCCCGTGAGGTTTTTGTGAAGTGAAAATTCAAGTTTCAAAATTCAATTTTCAATGAAGACTTGTGGCTTTTATGTTCTATTGCATTTTTGGAATTTGGAATTTGAGATTTGAAATTTAAATGAACGACGATGTGGCATATTTCTTGGAATTCCAAGAAACCGAGAAGGACGCCTCGCCGTTGACGATACGGAATTACTCGGCGGCTCTCAAAGAATACATTGAGTGGCGTGGTGGTGATTTTGATTGTTGGCGAAAAGAGCAGGGAAATCATTTCCGCGATTATCTGTTTTTCCTGATGAAGGAGAATATGAAGCGCTCGACCATACGCTTGCGTTTTGCCGCGTTGCGTTCGTTTTATAAATATCTCGTGCTGCGGCGTGGTTTGGAGAAAAGCCCGGTGGCGGAGATTCAGATGCCGAAGCTTGAGCGCAACTTGCCGGTGGTGCTGAGTTTGAAACAAATGGAGGCATTGTTAGAAACCCCTTTGAAGATGGAAACGGATAGCAAAAGTCCATCATGGCTCAAACATCGCGATGTAGCGATCCTTGAGCTGTTCTATTCATCCGGCTTGCGTATTTCCGAGTTGCTCAGTCTGGATGTGTCGGATGTCGATTTTGTGGATGATATCGTCAAAGTGACCGGAAAAGGTCGTAAACAGCGCATGGTTCCCATTGGTGGAGTCGCGATTCGTGCGATCCAGAAATACCGGCAGGAAGCGGTAGTGACAAGCGGACCATTGTTTCGAAGTGTGCGGGGAACGAGGATCACTCAGCAGGCGGTAGATCAGATGTTGAAGAAGTATTTGAAAATCAGCGGGATTCACTTTGGAGTGAGCCCGCACAAGCTCAGGCATAGCTTTGCAACACATATGCTTGATGCTGGTGCTGATTTACGTAGTGTCCAGGAACTGTTAGGGCATGCTTCGTTATCGACGACACAAATTTACACGCACGTAACCCGAGAAAGAATGAAACAGGCTTATGACGAAGCGCATCCGAGGGCGTGAAACCTTTTATAGAAGTATTCTGATGTTCGCGAAAATTCTGGCATTTTTCGGGTTGACGAGTTGCGGAATTTTCCCGCGCTCTGAAAAACCTATCAGGAAGACGAATGAATTAAGTGTTTTGTTCATAGGCAACAGTTACAGTTTCGATGTTCCGAAAATGTTCCGAGAGCTTTCTGATAAAGAGGGTAAGAAGGTCAAAGTGGCGAGTTGCACGCATGGTGGATGGACACTTGCTATGCATGAAAAGCATGAACCAACGTTAAAGAAATTACGTTCGAAAAAGTGGGATATCGTGGTGATTCAGGACTTTAGTTTGAATGGAGCTTATCCAGAGAGTCGACGGCAGAAAGAGATGTATCCTTCAGTTGTTTTTTTCGTAAATGAAGCACGAGCGATTGGCGCGCGTCCTATGTTATATCAAACGTGGGGGCGGCGAGACGGGCAAGATGGTTTGATAGGGGATGATTTCTATCAGATGAATGCCCGTATTAGAGAAGCTTACTCTAACGCAGCTAAACTAGCGGGTGGAGTGGATGTTGTGCTAGTGGGCGATGCTTGGGAAAAAGAGTTCCGTAAAGGTAATGGCGATAAACTTTTTATCGAAGATGGTAGCCATCCAAGTGAATATGGAAATCGGGTGAGTGCTGAGGTTTTCTATCAGGCGATTTTTTTGGAGAAAGATCAGGTTTTTGCAGATTCTCGATAAATTTCAGGAGGTTAGAATCCTCAGCTACGTCGATATAGTTCCGGAATTTTGTTAGAGAATTAACGCATGATCGATAATTGCCAACTGTAAATTGGAATAAAATTTGTCTCTTATTAGCGCATCGTGACGGATGGGCCTACGGTTTTTTGGGTCAGTTTCGGGGGATTGTCCGAAGTGATAGATTTCTTCTAATTCGAGTCGAGCTTGGTTAAGGGCGCTATACCACTTGGGAGCATCGGCACGTGAAATCCAAATCGGGTGTTCATTGTCCTTGGGGAAAGCGAAGGCAGTTTCGATGGCTGCGTAGACGTGGTGTAAATCGTCTGAAAAGGATTCGCGTAAATCCGGGACGACGATGTCCTGCCAGTCTTCGGCGATTTTCTCATTAGAAATGAGATTTCCCAAGCGCGTCGCGAGATCGTGATTTGAGGCGTTCGCATCAAGCATGATTGAGCGGAGTAAGTGCCAGTCGATGTCGTTTTCGGGGTCGATTCTGAGTCCGCCCTCGATGGTAAGAGCGATTTTCATTCAGAGATTTCGAGGGAAGTTTTGAGTTGGTGGAGCTGGAGTTGTTGCGCGTAGAACTCGGCTTTTTCGAGTTCTCCGGACCAGACGACGGAGAGTCCTTGTTCATGAACTTCGAGCATGAGCTTGTTGGCGTGCTGTTCGTTGTAGCCGAAAATTTTCATCAGGACGTAGGTGACGTAATCCATGAGATTCACAGGATCATCATGTACAATCACGTTCCAAGGTGCTTGGGTCTCGGTGAGTTGTTGGGTTTGATGAATCGTGACGGTGTCAGCCATGGCTTATTCGGAAGAGCTCGAGATCATAGGCGCATCGATCCACTTGTCATGTTCTTTAATGAGATCAATTAGGCGGCTGACGGCCTCGTCTTCGGGGATATTGAATTTCACGGCGGTTTTGCCGACGTAGAGATTGATTTTTCCGGGAGCTCCGCCTACGTAGCCGAAATCGGCATCCGCCATTTCGCCCGGGCCGTTGACAATACAGCCCATGACCGCGATGCGGACGCCTTTGAGGTGTCCCGTCGCCGCGCGGATTTTCTGGGTGGTGGATTGGAGATTGAACAAGGTGCGTCCGCAGGAAGGGCAGGCGACGTAATCGGTTTTGAAAATCCGGGTGCCGGCGGCTTGCAGGATGTTGTATGCGATGCGGAGAGATTGACCGGGTGCGGTTTCGCCGCGGATCAGGATCGCGTCGCCTATGCCATCACACAGAAGTGAGCCGATGTTTTTTGCGGCGTTGAGTAAGGCTGATATGAAATCGGATTCACCGCTTGGGGGTTGCAATGTGTCTTTGAGTAAGATCGGGTGACGTGGATCGGCCTGAAACGCGAGCATGCGGAACGCATGGATGGGATGCATCTCCACGTCATCGGCGACAGTAATCAGGGTGGTTTCGGTGCGGTCGTTTAGCGCGGAAATTGCCGATGCATCGCGGGGATCGATTTGGATGACGCCGGATTTTTCATAAATGATCTCAGGCTTGTAATCGCCCATGCCAGCTATTTTATGAGCGAGCGCGTTCCAGTTGGCTTGTGTGGTGAAAACTCTAACGGTTTTATCCCCGCCTAGATCGTGACCTTGGATGGTAAGGGTAGAGCTGTGGCGGCGCTCGTAGGAGAAGGGGTCATAGGATGTAGCTGCCGCGTCCCGCGGCAGGCCGTGTTTCTGGCGTCCCGCCGGAAGTTCTGGATAAGCGCAACCAGTCCATTGCCAGTTTAATAAACAGGCTTTCGCTGGGTTATTTAACACATAATCGATTTGGTTTCTGAAATCTTTCCCATCTCGAATTAGATGATCGTAGCTTTCTTTTTGCCAAATAGAGCCAGTGGTTCCGTTTCGTTTGTTGATTTCATGGGAGGTGAAGCTTTTCCATGAATGTAATATTTTATCGAGCTCCTCACCTTTGGCGAGTTTCAGGATAACGTGTACATGGTTAGGCATGATGCACCACGCGAGCAGATCATAACGTGTGGCGTCGAAATGTTTTAGGGCGTTGGCGAGTAGTTCTGCATTTTGATCATTATTAAAAAGGCATGACCCGTAACCTTGGTTTAGAGCAGGTTCGATGATGGAAGTTTCAAGATGATTTAATTCTTCACGTAGCGATAATAGATCATTCAGTTGGCTTCGGGAGGAATCGAGCTTACTTAGTAGTTCGATTTTTTCTAAAATGAGATCACGGGTTTCTCGGTAACGATTTAGGACCACCGTGGGCAATGAGTCGGCTTGGCGAAATGTTACGGCATAAGTTCCGTTTTCGATTTTCCAGTGAGGAAGGAATGAAGAGTCGTCTTTGTTAACTTTATTCCAGTCGATTTGGATATTGGCTGCGTCATCAGATAAGCTGCGAGACGCAGCTTGCACGGCCTGCCGCGAGACGCGGCAGCTACTCACCAATGCCCTCGCAACAGGAATCTCGTGAATGGCGTCTTCAGTGAGGGAGACGCGGATGGTGTCGCCGATGCCATCTGCGAGGAGGGAGCCGATGCCGATAGCGGATTTGATGCGACCGTCTTCGCCGTCTCCGGCTTCGGTGACGCCGAGGTGGATGGGGTAGTTCCAATCGGGGCCTTCGGCGTCGAGTCGGGCAACGAGTAGGCGATATGCCTCGATCATCACTTTTGGGTTCGAGGCTTTCATGGAGAAAACGAAATTGTGGTAATCGTGATCGCGGGCAATGCGTGCGAATTCGAGCGCGCTTTCACACATGCCAAGTGGGGTGTCGCCGTAGCGATTCATGATGCGATCTGATAGAGAACCGTGGTTGGTGCCGATTCTCATCGCGCGGCCGAGGTCTTTGCAAAGATGAACGAGCGGGATGAATTGTTCGCGGATCCGTTCGAGTTCGGCTTCGTATTGGCTGTCGGAATATTCGCGGACTTCGAATTTCTTTTTATCGACGTAGTTGCCGGGATTGACGCGGATTTTCTCCACCCATTTCGCTGCCTCCATGGCGGCGTCCGGTTTGAAATGGATATCGGCAACGAGAGGAACCGTGCAACCCGCGGCGCGGACTTCACGGGCGATGTTTTCGAGGTTGGCTGCGTAGATTTTCGTCTGAGCCGTGATGCGAACGATTTCGCATCCGGCATCGGCGAGTGCTAAAACCTCGGCGACGCAGGCAGGGGTGTCGCGAGTGTCGGAAGTGATCATCGACTGCACCCGGATCGGGTGATTTGCGCCAATGCCGACATTTCCGACCATGACTTCACGGGTGTTCCTTCGTGAAAAGTTCAATAGATCGGGGCAGTAGTGGAGTGCGGCGTGGTCGCTCATGAGTGGGTAAACCTAGACGGTAATGTATGTATGGGCAATACCGAGATGTGGTTGATGAATAAATGATTCGCTATTCAAGGCTTACCTGACAGTTTTTCACTGACTGAATACAAACATACCAGAACTGAAACTCAGACAGCTGGTTGATGATATAGGCGAGATTGGCTGGAGTGTATTGCCGGATTTCCTTGGTGCCCATGTTGCCGAAGAGCTTTCAAGAGAGAGTTTGGAATCTTGGAAAGAAGGGGAGTTTAGGCGCGCCGGTGTGGGACGTGGAGGAAATTTGGTGATTCGAGAAGATATACGCACGGATCATGTAATGTGGCTGAATCACGAAAACGTCACTCCTGCTCAGCAAGGGTATTACGATTTGTTAGAGAAAATACGTATTGAACTGAACAGGAGTTTCTTTCTGGGGTTATTTGATTTTGAAGGACATTTTGCGGTTTATCCGGAGGGTGGATTTTATAAGCCACATTTGGATAGGCATAGGGAATCACGTGATCGCTTGGTGACGGTGATTCTTTATCTTAATCCCAACTGGCAGTCGGGCGATGGTGGAGAACTGAAAATCTGGAATACGCCCGGTGAAAAAGAAGGCGATCATGTCATCGTTGAGCCGAGGATGGGAACTTTGGTGTGCTTTCACTCAGGTGATTACTGGCACGAGGTGCTGCCCGCGATGAAGACTAGGGCAAGTATCACGGGTTGGTTCAGGGGGAGGTAGGGTCAACCCCGACTTGTCGGGGTTGACCGAATGATGGCCGTAGCAGAGGTGTGAATGGTGTGGAGTGAGAAGTGCCGAGTGATCAGAGATCAGAGCGTGGCGTGGCGTTTTAGTTACGGTCGCGGGCGGCGCCGCGACCCTACCTTTTATCCAATAACTCATCTAACATCCCAAGCGTCACGCCGATGGAAATGCTTAATGATTCAGGTGAAATGATATCTGCGTTGTCGCCGGGGGTGTGCCACCATTTTGAGTTGGAGAAGTCGCCGATGATGTCGAGGGTTGGGATATTGATGAGGTTGAGGGGAACGTGGTCGTCCATAATGGTGCCGGCTGCGGTGCCAAAGTGAGAGCTGACGTTTTGCTTTTCTGCGACGGAGAACATGAGTTCGGCGAGATGTTTCGGAGAGTCCGATGGAATTCGGATGCTGAGATTTTTGTGTCCGATCATGTCGAGTAAAATGCCGAACTTGGGTTTGTCATCGCGGGTTCTCCAAGTGTTTGCGTAATGACGACTACCGTAAAGGCCATCGAGGATGGTCATGTTGTTTGCGAATGCTTCTTCGCCATCGAAGAAAACGATTTCCAGTTTGGCTGCTTGATCGGGATTTTCGGCAGCGAGTCGTGTGGCGATCACAACCAAAGCAGCGCACGCCCAGGCGGCGGCAAAAGAGCCGCGGGAAAAATTGTGTTTGTTGATTTTAGAATACCCAAGGGCGCCCAGAAGGCCCACGAACATGCGGT
>JANOKJ010000092.1:0-2806 GCA_031419275.1 Akkermansiaceae bacterium
GCTTGGGTTGGGTAGAAGTTGATATCGATGACGTTATCGAGCGCACGGATCGCAACGGTGATGGTTTCCTTCAACATTTCGTGATCGAGAGCACCATCGCGGTTGATGTGTGAATCGAGAACGACGGAACCGAGGTTACAAACAGCGGTTTCTTCGTCCGAGGTATTGAGGGTGATCTCGGTGCAAAGGTTACTGGAGTGAATGACACCGCAGTGATCTTGTGGGGAGCGGACGTTGCACGGGTCTTTGAAGGTGATCCATGGGTGGCCGGTTTCGAAGATCATTTTCAACATGCCTTTCCAAAGCTCGATGGCTGGAATCTGGCGGGACCAGATTTTACCTTCGGCGGCCATGGTTTCGTATTGCACGTATTTTTCTTCAAAGGCTTTGCCGTAGAGATCGTGGAGATCCGGGGTTTCGTTGGCGCGGAAGAGAGTCCAGTCTTGGCGATCTTCCATGCGTTTCATGAAGAGGTCAGGAACCCAGTTCGCGGTGTTCATGTCATGGCAGCGGCGACGGTCGTCACCGGTGTTTTTGCGGAGCTCGAGGAAGTCCTCGATGTCGTTGTGCCATGTCTCAAGGTAAGCACAGCCGGAGCCTTTGCGTTTGCCACCTTGGTTCACTGCCAGGAGCTGGTCGTTGTGAAGTTTGAGGAAAGGGATGATGCCCTGGGATTCGCCGTTGGTGCCTTGGATGTAGCCACCGGTGCCGCGGACGGCGGTCCATGAACCACCGAGACCACCTGCCCACTTGGAGAGGTAAGCATTTTCCGCAATACCGCGCTGCATGATGGACTCGATGGAGTCATCGACCTTGTAGAGGTAGCAGGAAGAGAGCTGGGAGTGGAGAGTGCCGGAGTTGAAAAGAGTCGGGGTGGAAGAGCAGAAACGACGACCTTTGTAGAGGTTGTAGAGACGGATCGCCCAGTCCTCGGCGTTGGTGGGCTCGGTTTTGAAGAGGCCCATGGCGACACGCATCCAGAAGAACTGAGGAGTCTCAATCCGCTGATGACGCTCAGCGGTCTTATCGACGATGAGGTAACGATCGTAGAGGGTTTGAATACCGAGGTAGTCGAAGTCGAGGTCGGCCGTTGGGTCGAATGCTTCGCAGAGTTTTTCGATATCGAATTTCTCAAGCAGGTCAGGATGGATGCGTTTGATGGAAACGGCGTATTTGAGGTAAGACTTGAAGCCTTGTTTGTGCGCCTCTTTGAGTTTCTCAACGCCATCGGTGGAGATGTTCCAGTTGAGCACTTCCTCGTAGATGTAGGAAAGCAAGATACGCGCCGCGAACTTCGCGAAGTCGGCATCTTTTTCGATGAGGGTCTTGGAGTTGAGGATGATGGTTGCTTTGAGGTCTTTGGCGGAAATTTCCGAACCGATCGAGCGGCGGAGTTCGCGTTCGATATCTGCTTCAGGAAGATTGAGGCTCAAGCCGATGGAGGCGAAAGCGATGCGCTTCTTGAGCTCCATGCCGTCCCAGAAGGAGGATTGGCCATCGTCGGTGGTGACGACGATCATCGAGTCCTGTGAAAGGTCTTCGGTGGCTACGCTTTCTTGCTCACGGCGGAGCAGGTTGCGCTGGGCACGATAGAGAATGTAATGCTCCGCTGCCTTGAACTGGCCTTGGCGCATGAGCTCTTCTTGAACCATGTCTTGGACGTCCTCGATGTGGACGAAGGATTGATCACCTCGGCGGATGCGCTCGGTCACTGCTTTCGCAATATCGATGGCTGGCTCTGGGTTTGCTTTGATGGTGAGGAAGGCTTTGCGAACCGCGATCTCGATTTTCGTTTCTGACCAAGGCACGACGTTCCCGTTACGGCGGATCAAACGAACTGGAAGAGCGTGTGGACCCGAACCCATATCAACATGGCCGGTCTTCTCAAGTGAGCGACGGAATGCCAAAGACTTCGCAACATCGTAAGCTTCGTTTTCTAACAAGGCTTTCTCGATCAACAAATACAGATCCGATTCGGAAAGACGGAGACGACCACCGGACTCGAGCGTAGCAGTTAGAGAAATAGCAACGGCATGTGCGACCTGCGAAACGAAGTTACGGTTTACATCGGAGAAAATGGATTTTTCATCCTCACTGCGAGCGATGAGAAGGTCAGCAAGTGAATCACCAATCGCATCTGCAACGTCTTCAAGAGAAAACTGAGTTTCTTTCTCACCACGAGTCACGATGATATCTGTGTATGGCTTACGCTTATCAACAGGAATCGTCCCGCGCCAGTCGTAAGGGCGGTCAGTTGATGCGAGCTCAAAGCGATCAGAGATGACTTGTTTGAGGATGTTGTCTTCGGCGAGGTTTAGGGAGCGATACATGTCGGTTGGTGGGGTTTATTGGAGGTTAGAAAGTGGTAGGAGAGAAAGGGCTAGAGTTTGCTAGTTTGAAGTTTTCAGTTTAAAGGGAAGAGTGCTACTTGGAGGAAGAACGTGATTGGATGGATTTGACGAGGCCTTGGAGCATTTTCGAAATTTCGCGGGTCTCGTTGATCATGGCTGCGGAGTCCTTCAATGATGGTTGATTGAGTTGTTTGCGGATGCGTTCGCTGATGTAGAGTTGTGTTCTGAGTTCAGCGCAGGAACCTTTGCTGATGCGAAGGAAGCGGATGAAATCGCCTTCGCTATCGCGTTCGGCACCTTCAGCGATGTTAGAAGGAACCGAGATAGCGGAACGCTGCATTTGATCACGCAAGGCATAATCACGTGAGTCATTCGTCGCGACGCATAAGTCTACGGCGAGCTGACAGCCCCGCTTCCACACCTCAAGATCTTCAAACGTCGTCATTATTTTTCTT
>JANOKJ010000093.1:0-28714 GCA_031419275.1 Akkermansiaceae bacterium
AGGTCAGGAAGTTTATCTGGTCCGTCATCGTCCAGGTCCTTCTTTTCAACTTCTTTGGAAGAAGTCTTCTCCGAAGCTTTCTCTGAAGCTTTCTCTTTTTTACTATCCTTCTCCTTAATCTCCTCCTCTTCCTCTTCTTCACCATCCTCTTCGTCTGTGTCAACCGGCTTTACAGTCGGCTCTGCCTCGGCGGCCAAGACCTCCAATTCTTCCTCACTGAGGCTAAATGCAAATTCTACATCTCCGAGTTTTACCGTCATTCCCGTATACAAAACCACGGTTTGTTGCCGAATACCTCCAACCTTGATGCCATTGGTCGATCCTACATCAATCAATTGATAACCACCCTTCACGCGATGCATCTCCGAATGCTTGCCGGAAACCGAACCGCAACCGATCACAATGTCATTATCTTGGCCGCGTCCGACGGTGACAATCTCTCGTTTTAGATCAAAACGATAAGGCTGCGGGCTTCTTTCAGTAATGGTAATGGTGACTCGTGGCATTGTAATTTGGGGTGATAAGATTAGCCCTAAACTATAATTTAAGAATGTGCAGTAGTAAATTTGACCTTTATCATAATTCTTTCCAGTTGCCAGCCAAGCAAGCATCTGCTTGTTTTCTCTCCGTTATGTCAAATGCTACCAACGTCCTCTCCACCGGAATTGAAATCATCGGCTCCATTCGCTTTTCGAATGACATGATCATTGATGGAAAAGTCGAAGGTCAAATCACTTCTGACAAAGGCAAAGTCACCATCGGCGAGAACGCCCAGATCAAAGGTGATATCACTGCTGGCGAAGTTAAGGTTTTCGGTAAAATCGAAGGCAAAATCACCTCAAACCGCTGCGAGCTCAAAGATAAGTCAAAAATCACTGGCGATATCAAATCCAAGGTATTCTCCATGGAAGAAGGCGCTCAATTGACAGGACGCACAGAAATCGGAGGTTAATCGCCTCTCCTTTCTCATTCCAACATCAACGCGAATCTCTCGATCTCGAGACATCTGCCAGTTGTGGGATCAGCCGCAACGATGACTCCACAGAGTTTCACCGCACCCTCCGCTATGGGAAATCGCGTGGGCATACCGGTTTTGAAGCGCCAAACCACAGATTCCACACATCGCCCTAGAACCGAATTCTCAGGACCACACATCCCCGCATCGGTAAGATATCCCGTTCCACCTGGGAAAATGGATTCATCTGCGGTTTGCACATGAGTATGAGTACCGACGACTAAGGTCGCTTTCCCATCCAACATTCTTCCCATCGCGATTTTCTCGGAAGTCGTCTCCGCATGAAAATCCAAAACAATCACATTCACTCCAGATTCTTTTAGCCGGTCTACTTCGTCCTCCACCGCGATAAATGGATTATCCAAAGGCGGCTGCATGAAACTCCGTCCCTGCGCTTGAATCACAGCGACTTTGCATTTCGCTGTTTCCAATACCACACTACCATTCCCTGGAGTTCCCTCCGGATAATTGATCGGTCGCAGCAAACGCGGCTCGTTCGGGAAATAATCCACAATCTCCTGCTGATCCCAAACATGATCCCCAGTGGTAATCACTGCTGCACCGGCACGAAGTAAATCTATACTGATCCTTGAGGTGATCCCCTTCCCGCCTGCCGCGTTCTCTCCATTTACGATGACAAAATCAATCCCATGCTGCGCACGTATCTCAGCCAAATGGTTGATCACCGCCTGCCGGCCTGGCTCACCCACAATATCACCTAGAAATAAGATCCGGATCGGTGCTGCATCTTTTTGTGTCTCGCTCATCTGAAACTAGTTGTTCGTGATTCAACCTCGCAGACAACTCTAAATATCCGCAGAGGCTAATTCTTTGGCAACGGTGCGCTGCGGAATCGTTCATGCTGAGCACGAATCATATCATCAAATGGCGCGAACGAAACCGAGCGTTGAGACCATTCCAATGCCGCCTTACGATCTCCTTGGGCAAATTTTAACTCCGCCATCGTATCCAAATAGGCAGCTTGCTCCGGCGACATACTGAGAGCTTCTCTCTGATATTTTTCTGCTTCTGCAAGTTTAAGCCCAGCACGCGAAGCAAACCAAACTACTGTGTTTCGCGAATTATGTGATTTGGGATATTTCTCAATCACTCCAGCCATCAATTTCCAAGACTGCAAAAACCACTCATTTAATTCCTTATCCAATCCCACCTCTCTGAGAACAGGAAAAAAATCATCTGCTAGAACTCCATCAGATATGAAATCTTGATGGATGTCCTTTAAAGTTTTTAGCGCACTCTCTCTATCGTCAGGAAAAATACACATCGCCTTGGAAAAATCCGCACTCATCCTATCTTTCGAATATTCTGAAAAAGAACGTTCAAAATACTGTTGGCTCGCATAAATGTGCACAACAACCTCATGACATGAAGCTGCCAGCTTCCAGTTCCGCCTTTGAACACATTGTTGTGCGTATTTTTCCAATACTTCTTTGAATTCACTCTCCCTAGGATCTACCTCAAAAGCAGCGCGTTCAAACCACTTATTCGCACGATCGTAATCACCACCATAGACATAACAATTTGCTATATCCATCGAACTCTCAGTAGATCCCAAAGCCAATTTATCTGCCATTTCATCATGATTTTTTGCCTTATCCACCATCCCAACACGGCGAAAGGTCGCAGCCAAATGCGCGTGTACTTCAGGTGTCTTCAACAGCGTAAGATCCTCTGCAAAACTCACTAATGTTTTCGCCGCATCTTCCCATCGTCCAGCTGCACTTAAATACCTATCAACGAACCCCCAATTTGCCTTGGCACGTTGTTCTTCGTTAAGCATATCCCATGCCTTAAGTGTATTCTGAGCATCTTGTTGCTGCACGCAAAGACTCATGACAAGTGTGATGAGTTCTTCTTTTTTAACTTTATCTTTCTCATCCTGAACGACCTTCCAAATACGATTCATCCATGTTTCTCGCAATTTACCAGGACTACCACTCATCTTGAATATCGCAAGCATGACCTCCAACGCTTCTTCATCTTTCAGCTTAGGATCTATCTCCCTAATCCAATCTAACCATGTCACCACAAACTCTTCCTCGCCAAGAACTGAAGAAAATACTTCACGCCAGCGTTCCTTATCCTCACCCGCCCATTTCGATAAATGTTTAAGAGCAAAGTGAGACGCTATTTTATCATTGAAGAATATGCGAATGGTTTTCCAGTAAAGATCTGGCTCGTCTTGTAGCAGATCTGCTAACGGTTGACTGAATGCTTCATCCAGTTCTTTTTCTAGTCCTCTCGTTCCCAAAAAAGACGCCATCATCATAATATCAACCATGAAGTTCTGCGATCCCTCTCCCTCCTTAATGTTGTCAAATTCCTTCTTCGCCCACTTCGCGTAATCCGGCTTGTTCGGATCTAATCCAAAAACTTCCAAAGCCTTATCAATCTCTTCTCGTGAAATATAATATTGAAAAGCATTGGAGGGGTTATCCTTACTCTGAATCTTTTCAATCATTTCAATTTCACCCAATAACACCAAAGAGCTCATCACTTGACTCCTTTGCGTTCGATTATTCGCCGCGAGCGCTTTTGTGAATGGTTCAAAATCTTTTTTATCAACTACCTCTCCACGCCAACGCTTTAAAGTAATATCAATGTATGTCTGTTGCGCGCGCTGTGGAGTTTCTGGCCGATGACCCGGCGCATTATTCTGCTCCAACCAAAGCACTGGATCACCATTAAGCGCTCTGAGCCCAGCTAACAACTGAAGCTGATTTGTTTCCTCTGCATTCTTGATTGCACCATCCAAATCACCTTTAGCTCGCAGCAAATATCCTTTCCACAACTCTGGATTAAGCTTCTGCGGTGGATTAAGATTCGTAAGTTGTTGATCCAATTGACCCATACTCCGATACAAACAAGCCAATGCCATCAGCTCGCTATGATTGGAGGGAGCCATACGCAAAAGCTCTATCGCCAGATTCACATCATTCGCCATAATAGCCTCCCTCGCAGCCAATATTGCAACATCCTGAACCACTGATGTTAATTCACGTTGAGCTTCAGCATTCTCCATCGAATAGAGTTTCAATAACTGGTAATTCGCCTTCGCCTCCTTCAACTCATTAAGAAGATTCAGTTTATCCTTAAGTGGTGCTTTGCGGTAGGCATTTATCAAATCCAAGATCGCAACAGGCGTATCTTTAGTGATTTTTAACTCCACTTTATCTATCGCCTCTTTCGCCCTCATCGAAACTTCCGGATCTTTGGATAAAACTGCCTCTCGCAACGCCGGTATCCCCGCAGCACCTAGTTTCCACAACTCGATCGAAGCCTTCTCACGCACCTGAAATGTATCCGAGGAAAGATCTTGGATCCATTTTTCAACCCCTCCATTATCAACTATCACATCTGACGGGGCAGCAAAGACGCTTAAACCCATCAAATTAACCGAAAGAACACAGAGAAAAACTTTCATCTGACATCAAACATGAACCGCTGGCTGAATAATTCAAGCCCCAGAAAAAAAGAAAACCGCTGTGCCGTCCTTGGAGCTATGAGCCACGTTCCGTTAACTCAAGAAGTGGGATCGTCTAATGGGTTGCATGTCTTCCTGAGAAGGCATGACAATGGCCCATTGGATATTGATCCCGTATTTTAATACATCGGTCCGGGCATGCTTCCAAAACGGTCGAGCACAGCAGTAGACGCCCACCCTATCGCAGCTCGGGATTTGCGCAAAGAAAATTTCATGAAACCCTCAGGAAAACATTTCCACGCAGATCACAGCTTGCAACCTTTTCCACCTTCTCCCATCTTCAGCCCGTGTCCCATACCGCAGAGAAATCCTTTGAACTCATCAAATCCGCCCACGAGCGCCAACGCCTCGCGCACGCATTCTTGATCACCGGCGCCCTCGGCAGCGGCAAGGAACAACTCGCCTCCCGCCTCATTTCTCTCGTAAACGGATCGCCCGACAGCGGCGGCATAGATCTCTTCGGTGAACCAACCGAAGAAAAAATCCTCCCGCTCGACGAACAGGAAAACGGCTGGGTGCGCATTCTCCGTCCCCGCTCCAAAAGCCGCCAGATCTCCGTCGACGACATACGCGATCTCGAATACACCCTCCAACTCGCCGCTCCTTCCGGCGAAACCAAAGTCGGAGTCATCGCCGATGCCGATCGCATGAACGATAAAGCCCAAAACGCTTTCCTGAAAACTTTAGAGGAACCGCCAAACCGCACGCTCCTCATGCTCCTAACCACCAAACCTCAGCGTCTACTCCCAACCATTCTCTCTCGCTGCTTTCAGGTAAACCTCCTCGGAGGTCGCAGCCTCGATCTCGATGGCGGTGAAGAACTCGTCGCCGCGCTCAACCAAGTCGCCAAAAAAGGTTTCGGAAATCCCATCTCCGCCCTCCACCTCAAAGCCGTGTTCGCCGATTTCCTCGCGGCGAAAAAATCCGAGGTCGAAGCAGCAGCGAAAGCCGCCGCGAAAGAAGAATCCGCCGCATACAAAGACGCAACTGATGGCACCTGGCTCAAAGCCCGCGAGGATTTCCATGATGCAGCCGCCCAAGCCGATTACCTCGAAGCGCGCGGCCGCTATCTCGATGTCATCCTCGCATGGCTCGCCGATATCATCCGCATCAAAAATAATGCCGGTGGCCTGGATTTTCCCGACTCCGCTCCCCTCCTCAAAACCATCGCCGATTCCGAGAGCAGCCTCAAAATCAGCCAACGCCTGGATTCTCTCGAAAGCCTGCGCCAAACTCTAGAAACCAACGCCTCCGAACCGCTCGCCCTCGAAGTCGGTTTCCTCAAAACTTTCGGCTAAACCCTACATACCTTGTGAATTTCTTTATAACAGGCACAGATACCGGCGTAGGCAAAACCTACGTCACCAAGCTCTTGGTCGAGTCGCTTCGCGCCGAGGGAAAATATGCAGTCGGCTTCAAACCTATTTCCTGCGGCGATCGCGATGACGCAGCCATCCTCGCCGCCGCTTCCGGAAACCTCCCTATCGACGAAGTCAACCCGCTCCATTTCTCATCAGCCGTCGCCCCTCACGTCGCCGCCCTGTTAGAAAACAAAACCATCAACCCCACCGAGATCATCGCTTCTTACCAAACGATCTCTGAAAAATACGATCCCGTCATCGTCGAAGGCGCCGGCGGTTGGGAAGTCCCCATCACCGAAACCTATTTCGTCTCAGACCTAGCCAAAGACCTCAACCTTCCCGTCATCCTCGTCGCCGCCAACCGACTCGGCGCACTCAATCACATCCTCCTCACTCTCGCCGCCATCGAAGCCAAAGGCCTGAAGTGCGCGGGCATCATCCTCAACCAACTCGAAGATGAAATGGACACCCCGATGATCACCAACAAAGGCATCATCGAATCCCTAACAACCGCCCCCCTCCTAGACCACATCATCCACGGCCAAGACTTCCTCTCTCAAGAGCTAGTAGACGTCCTAATGGGATAACAACCTCTTCATTGAGAGTTGAAATTTGATATTTGAAACTTATGCCCGCCAAAAACTTTCACGTCCGCCAAGCCGCCGTCTCCGCCCTCCGTGCATGGGCGAAAGGCCACGATTACGCGGAAACCCTCGTCGATCGCCACGCCCAGCGTCGCATGCTCTCCTCCTCCGATCGCGGACTCCTCCAAGCCATCCTCTTCGGTGTCCTTCGCCACCGCCGCGTTCTCGATCATTGGATCGGTAAACTCCGCGATGGCAAACTCGATGCCGATACCCGCGATATCCTACGTGTCGGCCTCTGCCAGATCCTCATCCTCAACATCCCCGATCACGCCGCCGTTAACGAAACCGTCGAAGCCGGAAAAACAAGCGTCCGCCCGCTCATTAATGCGGTCCTGCGCAAAGCCATCACCGACCGCAAACGCCTGCTCGAACAACTCGACGACCTTTCTACCCCAGTCCTCCACTCCCATCCCGACTGGCTCTACAACCGCTGGCGTAAATCTTTCGGAAAAGCCAAAGCCCTCTCCATCATGGAGTGGAACAACCAACCCGCCGAAACATATTTCCGACTCAATCCTCTCATCCCAACCGATGCCGAAATTCCCGGAACTCCCTGCGAGCACGCACGAGACTACTTTCTGTTAGACGGGAAAATCCCTACCAAACTCCTCGCTGAAGGTAACCTCTACATCCAAGACCCCGCCACTCGCCATTGCATCGAACTCCTCAAACCCAAACCCGGCGAAAAAATCCTCGATGCCTGCGCTGCCCCTGGCGGCAAAGCCTTCCTCATCGCCTCCGCCCTCGGCAGCGGCAAAGGCCTCACCTGCACCGACTCTAACGAAAAACGCATTCCCCGCCTTGGAGATAACCTCGCCAGACTCGGCATCACCGCCGATGAAATTTCCGTCCACGACTGGACCAAACCCGCACCAGAAAAATTCCACCAAGCCTTCGATGCGATCTTGCTCGATGTTCCCTGCTCTAACACCGGCGTGATCCGCCGCAGGGTCGATGTCCGCTGGAGACTCCAAACCACCGACATCGATCAACTCACCGAAATCCAAACCGCCATCCTCACCAACGCCCTCCCCTGCCTCAAACCCGGCGGCCGCATCGTCTATTCCACCTGCTCCATCGAAGACGCAGAAAACATCGATCTCGTCACCGCCTTCGCCAAACAACACCACCTCCGCTTAGGCAAAGCCATCCAAATCACCCCCATCGACCACCAAACCGACGGCGCCTTCGCCGCCCTCATCACCAAGGCATGAGCTTAGAGCTTATAGCTTAGAACCAAGAACCAAGAACCCCTCAGCCCATGAAAAATAATATCTTCATAATCATTGCAGCACTGGTCATCACTATACTCCTCCTCTTCGTCGCTACACTGATCCATCTAAGCAAAACCTCTGAATTCTCACGAGCTTCAGACACAACCGATGCTCCATCGCAAACAAGCGGCCAATAAACGCATCAGCAGCCAACTGGACTGAGTTGAATGGTGGGATGACTCTAGTTTAGAACTGTCCAAGTTTTTGGGTCAGATCCACCCCAATAACGATTGATTTGATTCAAGCTAGAACTTGGAATTTCAAACTTACAAATTCCAAGTTTGGATTTAACTTGGAATTTAAGCTTTTCAAAATCTAGTTTCAGAATATCCTGTGGAGATGAAACCACGCAAAACTGGGCACTACGTGACCGTTTCCACCAGAGACGAGCCTTTCAAGGCCTTTGTGCCAAATGCCCTGCCGCCGCAACCACCGATCGTGATGGATTCGTCTCTGGAGCGGCTTCATGGCGAAGCCCAACTCGCGATGGGCAGGCTTGATGGAATCATAAGTCTACTCCAAGCCCCGGAACAATTCCTCTACGCCTACGTACGTAAAGAAGCGGTCGCCTCATCTCAAATCGAAGGCACCCAGTCCTCATTGGCCGATCTGCTTGCTTACGAAATCACGTCTGCACCGGGCATCCCCGTTGAAGATGTCCGTGAAGTGTCCGATTGCGTGGCAGCCTACGAGTATACCAATCAACGCATGACCGGCGGATTTCCGCTCTCGCTACGTCTGATCTGCGAGGCTCACGAAAAACTGTTAGCAAGCGGACGCGGCAAGGATCAAAGCCCAGGAAACTTCCGACAAAGCCAAAACTGGATTGGCGGCAGCCGTCCCGGAAACGCGAGATTCGTTCCACCGCCCGCCGATGAAGTCATGAACTGCATGGGCGCGCTGGAAAAATTCCTGCACGATGATCCAGTGAAAACTCCACCCCTGATCAAGGCGGCACTGGCCCATGTGCAGTTTGAAACCATTCATCCGTTTCTCGATGGCAACGGACGCGTTGGGCGATTGTTGATTCCGCTGATTCTACGTCAGGAACGTGTTTTGCAATATCCACTATTGCACCTGTCTTTGTTTTTTAAGCAACACCGTACGAGATACTATGAACTCCTTCAAGAGGTACGCCTCAACGGAAACTGGGAGGGATGGCTGGATTTCTTTTTACAGGGAGTTCGGGACATTGCGGAAAAAACAGCTTCAGACATACAACTAGCCTTGGCACTCTTCGAGAAAGACAAAATCCGCATTTCGGAGATGGGACGCTCCGCGCGCTCGTGCTTGCGCATACATGAACAAATGACTGCACAACCGATTACATCCATCGCCGCCCTCAAGTTAACCACAGCGCTTACACCGACCACGATCGCCACATCACTTGCCAAGCTCTCAGAGATCGGCATGGTCAAGGAAATCACCGGTAGCAAATACGGCCGTCTCTACGCTTATGACGGCTATCTGAAAATCCTTGCCCCAGACGATTGATCTTCAATTGTAAATATCGTATCCCTTAGCAATTAAGGCCTCTCAAGGAATTTTTTAACTTCTAACTTAAATTCATCAGATTTAAAAAGAGGCGGAGTTTCAGTTAATATACCTCTCTCTAATCCAATTACCTGCCCAGAAGAAAAAGTGACAGTTCCTAGCAATAAACTTTCATCTAATTCTACCATTAATGTGCTACAAGGTACTCCATTTGAAAAAGTTACATACCACCTAGATGTTTCGGGTAAAAATTCAACGACAGGTGGAAATTTATCGGTGTTATATGAAGGATAGTCATTTTCATTTTTAAGAAAATTAGACACTTCGGATATATATTCATTTAAAAAAATCTTAGCTTGATTCAAAACATTTGCATTATGGATCTGCGAAGAATTTTTAAGATCATCTTTCTCCATTTTATTTTGTTTAGAATTTTCATCATCTGTATTGCATCCACTAACTATAAAAGTTGCATACAAAATTGATATTATAAATTTTTTGTTCTGCATAATAATCCTCCCCATTGATGTTAATATTTAGCTAATCTCAATCACCCGAAATGATCCCATCCCCCCGCTAACATATCCCCCGCTCCCTTTTCCACCAAACTCCCGATTTTTGTTAGCTTCAAATCGGGAAATTTCTGCAGCCATTCGATCTCTATTTCAAGGCCCTCGGGCAGAGTGAACAACAATTCGAAATCCTCCCCGTCCTCTAGAGCCTGCTTCACATCGCAACCTTCGCTTAAAGGAATCGATGCTCGATCTAATAAAAACCCGCAATCGGAAGCTTTCGCCAGTCTTGGTAAATCCCGCGCGATTCCGTCGGAAAGATCCATCATTGCGGTTGGCTTAAAATGTTCCACCAACCAACGTGCCTGATCGAGCCTTGGTGTGAAATCGAGATGCTTACCCGCCAGTGATCCACCCAGTTCACCGGTCACCCAAATCGCATCGCCAGCTTTCCCTCCCGATCTCATCACGACATTCCCCCGCTCCACCCGACCCGTTGCCGCCACGGAAATGACCGCCGCTGAACTATTCGGAACCCTGCACGTCTCACCACCCACCAACACCGCTCCATAACGTTCGAAACACGTTCCCATCCCTCGATAAAAATTTTCTACCCATTCCAAACTCATCGATCCCGGCAGCGCGAGCGTGACTAAAAACCTTTCCGGAAAACCACCCATCGCCGCGAAATCCGAAACCACCCGCGCCAGTGCCTTCCAGCCGACCTTTTTGGCATCCGCGTCTCGAACAAAATGCACCCCTTCCACCAAAGCATCGGTTTTTAATAAAACTAGATCCTCACCTCCATCATCCACCACCGCACAATCATCGCCCGGTCCTTCTTCATTAAGCCCAGTCGGCACCAATTCCACCAACCTGGCGATCAGCTCATCTTCTCCGATTCCTTCCAGTGTTTTCATTTCAGCGCTTGCTCAGGAATAAAATCAAACCGCACCAACATTTGTATCGTGACGGTTGCCGCATTGAAGAGAAAATGTGCAGAGATAGGTGCCCAAATCGATCCTGTAACTTCATACAAAAGCACCAGCGCCAATCCGAATAAAAACAACGGAAGCAAAGCGGACATATTCCCATGTGCCGCTGAAAAAATCAGCGCGGAAACCACGGCAGCAATCCATACACCATTAAATTTCTTTAGGACCGGATAAAGATATCCACGGAATACCACCTCCTCACATACCGGAGCTACAAACACAGCTGTAATGGCCATCAAAACCAAAACGGTGATGTCTTTTGTTTCCTGAAGTAACTCTACCGTTTCTTGAACCTTTTTAACATCTAAGCTCTCCATTAGCGTGTCATAGCCAATCGCATACAACCCAGCGAAAATTGCCCACATTGTTAACACCGTTACAGGCGCGATCACCACAACCCAAGGCCAATTTTTCCACTTCAAGCCCAACCAACGAATCGGGCTGATACGTGCCACTACCATCGCAATCACCATGCCTGCCAAGAAAAACTGCAGTCCAATATTGAAGATTAAATCCGCTGCCGTAATCTGATAATCTTTCATTTTCTCAGCTGCCAATTCATTCAGAACCATGATGAGAAAGAAAAATCCAATGATTACAGCCACGCCTATCAGATCAATCCTCCGATACCACCATTCTGGAACTTTCCCAATGGGCAGTGCTGGCGGCATTCCCGTGTTATTTGCACGGAGCATGACTTTCAAAGCCGCAGCCAGCAGAAACAAGAAAACCGCCAATCCATATGTGGCATAAATGCTAATCGCTGTAACTTTATCCATCGTTAACGATCAATCTGCCCCCGACTCATCCCAAGCGCCACCGCAAAATTCCCCTTCATACAAAATATTCCTTTCCTGATCACCCAAGCTGGGCTATCGGAAGTCATGGCATTTTTCCTCAAGCAGCTTCTCGCTTTCTGCGTTCTCGCAGGAATGGCGTCCGCTGTGATACACGAAAATGCCCACACGGATCATGAAGTATGCGCTCAAACCCATGAGCATCATGATCATCACGACCACGATCACCATTCGTTACCTGATGATTGCGACGACCATGACAGCGTCCCTCATCACCATCATTGCTGCCACTCTCCCGTTGCGGATCGGCCTTCACTCGACCGCCACGGCCTTGCCTCTTTCCATGAAAGCCTGCTGGAAATTTCCATAGAACGCTCGCTCATCCCTGATGAGCCGTTCTTCTCCATGGATAAGCCACCATTGATCTAAAGTCACACCGCGGCACCCTTGTGCCCGCTCCTTTGTAGCACAGAACCTTTCTGTGTCTCGCCCCTCCGCATCGTGCCTATGCGCACCTGTGCGGAGACTCATCCTTCATTTCAATCCTGCTTAATTCATCATGAAATTCAATCTCACTGCGCTCATCTACCTGATCGCCGCGCCTTCTCTCATAGCCGCTCCTTCAGAAATCCTCTCTTTCGAGAGTATACCCTCGCGTGTTCATAATCAAAACCCCGAACTCGCCGCCGCCCGCTTCCGCATCGACGAAGCCGTCGGCCTCGCCAAACAATCAGGTCGACTCTCCAATCCCACCCTCGACACCGGCATTTCTCACAATACCCGCTCTGCCGAAGGCAACGTCGAAATCGGACTCACTCAAAAGTTTCCCCTGACGCATCGACTCAAAATCGAAAAAGAAATCAGCGCCACCGAAATCCAAGCAGCCGAAGCCGAAGTCAAAAATGTCGAGCGGTTGTTGATCGCCGAGGCTCGCATGGAGTTCGTTAAAATTCTCGCGATTCGCGATCGAAAAGCCCTCCTCAAACAACAACAGGAACTCGCCACCCAGCTCACGGACTTCATTTCAGAGAAAACCAAACAAGGCGAAAGCTCACCGCTCGACGCCGCACAGGCGAAACTCTCCGCACTGAAACTCACCAGCCAGGAACGCCAGCTCGGCACTGAGGAAACTGCAGCACTTGGAAAACTTCGACCGCTGTTAGGGATCGCACCGCAAACCGCAGTCACTCTTTCAGGAAATCCGTCCGGCATTTCCGTTCCGAAAGATTCCTCAATCAACCGACCTGATTTAACCGCCGCGAAACTCCAACTCCGTGCCGCGGAAACCGGCATCGCACTCGAACAAGCCAACCGCAGAGAAGACGTCGCACTCTCGGTCTTCGCCGCAGGCGAGCGTAGCGAAGACGCGCCGAACGGATTGGATAACGATAGCATCATCGGTTTCAAAGTCTCCATTCCCCTACCGTTCTGGAACAACAACCAAGGCAACATCGATGCCGCGAACGCCCGCCGCAACCGCAGGGATCAGGAAGTCAAAGTGCTCGCCAATCACATCAACCACGAAACCCAAACCGCCCTAACAGAAATGCGGCAGTGGGCGACTCTCATTTCCGAACTCAACGACAAACTCCTTCCTCTTGCCAAAGAACAAACCGACCTCCTCGAAAAAGCCTACCGCGAAGGCCAGACCGACCTGCAAACCGTCCTCACTTCCCGCGAACAAACCCTCGAACTTCTCGCCACCCAAATCGACGCCACTCGCGAGTTTCACCTCGCCAACATTCGCCACCAAGCCAGCCGTGGCGGCCTGTAGCCGCCAAGCCAAAACATCAACATTTTCTAACATCATGAAATTTTTATCATCCATTTTCTACTCATGCTTCGCCGTAGTTGCGATCGCACAAGCCCCGCGCAACGAAACCACCGTACCGCTTGATGCAGCCAGAGTCCAAAACCTCGGCATCGAAACCGTCGCCGCCGAGGAAACAACCTTCGAAAGCACCATTCCCGTGTTAGGCGAAATCGAGCACACTTGCGAAAGCCACTCCATCCTCTCCAGCCGTATCGCTGGGAAAATCATCGAAGCCGTCGTTCACAAAGGAGATTTCGTCAAAAAAGGCGATGTCATGTTGCGCATCGAAAGCCGCCAACCTGGAGATCCACCACCGGTCATCGAGTTGAAAGCCCCAGCGGATGGACTCGTCATCCGTTCAGACGGACATCTCGGCGCTCCCGTGGAACCAGATAATGAACTGATGGAAATTCTCGATCTAACAAATGTGTGGGCTGTTGCGCGCGTCCCGCAGCACCAAGCGGCTCTTTTAAAAGAGGGCCTCACCGCACGAATTCGTATCCCTGCTCTTGGAACTGAAGAATTCGTATCAACGTTTCTCCGCCTCAATACCGATGAGGAACCCAACCCTTCCACGGTGGATGCGATATTCGAATTACCCAATACCAACACAAAACTCCGCCCCGGGATGAGAGTAGAGCTTTCCCTCATCGCATCCAAACGCGAAAACGTAATCAGTGTCCCGCGCGCGGCATTGCAAGGCGATCGCTCAAATCGCATCGTTTTCATCAAAGACTACGAACTGGAAAATACCTTCGTCCGCGTGCCAGTTGTCGTTGGTGAGATGAGCGAAGAACGTGCAGAAATCATCTCCGGCCTACTCCCTGGCGACGAAGTGGTCGTCAACGGCTCCTACGCATTATCATTCGCAGGAAAAGGCAGTGTCTCTCTCAAAGAAGCGCTCGATGCCGCGCACGGTCACCCGCACAACGAAGACGGTACCGAAATGTCCGCAGAAGAGATCGCCGCATCCGGTGGTGACCACGGCCATGACCACGGACAAGAAGGCATCAGCCCGCTGGTCATTTTTCTAACCATTACCTGCGGCGTGCTGCTGATGCTGCTGATCATCGCGAGCCTTAACTTACGCGCCCGCACCAAAGCCTAAACGATCATGCTTAACCACCTCATCCGCTTTTCCCTCAGAAACCGCACGCTGGTCATCGCCGCCTCGCTGTTGATTCTATTGCTCGGGCTGCGCACCGCGAACGAACTTCCCGTCGAAGTCCTGCCAGACATGACCAAACCCACGGTCACCATCCTGACCGAAGCCCCAGGCCTCGCTCCCGAAGAAGTCGAAACCCTCGTCACCCGCCCACTCGAAAACACGCTGCTAGGTGTTGGCGGTCTCGACCGACTCCGCTCAAATTCCGACGTCGGCCTCTCACTGGTCTTCGTCGAATTCGCATGGGGCACCGATATCTACAAAGCCCGCCAACAAGTCCAAGAACGCCTCCAAGCCGCGAAGCTACCCGACAACACCCGCTCCGGCATGACCCCGGTTTCCTCGCTCATGGGCGAAATTCTTCTCGTTGGTCTGCGCTCAAAGAATGGCTCAATCGCCCCGATGGATCTGCGCACCTTCGCTGAGTTAAACATCGCCCGCCGCTTGCAAAGCATTCCCGGCGTCGCCGAAGTCCTCGCCATTGGCGGTGGCGTGAAACAAGTCCACGTCGAGCCGGATCCGATGAAAATGCAAGCTGAGGGCATTTCGTTAGATGAACTCGAAAAAGCCGTTTCCCTCTCCGCAGGAAACTCCACCAGCGGTTACCTTCAATCCGGCCCGCGCGAAATCATGGTGCGGAACCTCGCCATGACCGCCGATCCCGCTGACATCGCCGCTTCCGTCGTGAAACGCGCCGGCGACCGCATCATCACCATCGGCGATGTCGCCAACGTGAAATTCGGAGTCGCCACCATGCGCGGCGATGCAGCCATCGCGCTCAAAGATAAAGGCGACAAACAGGAAACTTCCGGCGTCGTCCTCAGCATCGATAAATCCCCGGGCTTCGATACGTTGAAGCTCTCCGCCGAAATCGAAAAAGCACTCACGGAACTCCGCCCCGGCCTGCCCGCTGGAGTCGACGCCGAGATCCTTTTCCGTCAGGGCGATTTCATCGAAAACGCGGTCGGCAATCTCAAAGAAGCCATCCGTGACGGCGCGATCATGGTCACCATCGTGCTGCTGCTTTTCCTGCTGAACCTCCGCACCACATTCATTACTCTAACAGCTATCCCGCTGTCTTTCGCGATCACGCTGCTCACTTTCAAATGGTTCGGCATCAGCGTCAACAGCATGACCCTCGGTGGCATCGCGGTCGCCATCGGCATGGTGGTGGATGACGCCATCGTCGATGTCGAAAACGTGTTCCGCCGGTTGCGAGAAAACGCCTCACTCGCCCAACCCAAACCCAAAATCGAAGTCATCGCCACCGCCTCCAGCGAAGTCCGTTCCAGCATCCTCTACGCTACAATCCTGATTATCCTGGTTTTCGTTCCGCTGTTAGGCCTCGCCGGCCTCGAGGGTCGGCTTTTCCAACCCATCGCCATCGCGACCATCGTCAGCATGATCGCCTCCTTCGTGGTCTCGCTCACGGTCATTCCTGTCCTCTGCTCATTCCTCCTGAAACCGAAAGAAGGCAAAGAACACCACGACGGATTTCTTGTTAGATTGCTGAAAAATTTCACCAAAGCCACTTTCCTGCGCGCCGCGTTCGGAGCACCATACGTCGTCATCGCGGTTGTCGTTCTGCTGGTCATCGCCGCAGGCATGCTTTACCCAAGCATGGGCAAGGAATTCCTCCCGACTTTTAACGAAGGCAGCGCTACCATCTCTTTTGCCAGTGCTCCCGGAACTTCCCTCAAGCAATCCAACGAGGTCGGAAAAAAAGCCGTCGAACTTTTACTCGAAATCCCCGAGGTGAAATCTGTCGGCCGCCGCGCCGGACGTGCCGAACGCGACGACCATGTCATGCCGGTTTCCGTCAACGAATTCGACGTCGAGTTCAATGAAAGCTCACGCAGCCGTGAAAAGGTTTTTGCTGAAATCCGTGAAAAACTAGGTGGCATTCCCGGCACATTCGTCAACGTCGGCCAACCCATCGGCCATCGCCTCAGCCACATGCTGAGCGGAGTCTCCGCAAAGATCGCCGTGAAAATCCACGGCCCGGATCTAGAAACCCTTCGCCGCCTCGGCGCACAGGTCAAAGCCGCCGGAGAAACCATCCCCGGCCTCACCGATATCAACCTCGAAGCCCAAGTGCCCATCCCCCAGATCCGCATCGAAGTGAACCGCCCACGCGCCAAACTCGAAGGACTCACACCGGGCGAGGTCAACGATCAGGTTTCAAGACTGTTAGGTGGCTCCATGCTCGGCGAACTCCGCGAAGGCGAGGCCACAGTCGACCTCGTCATGCGACTCCCGGAAACCTGGCGCACGTGGCCGGAAAAAATCGGCGACCTCCTCATCCAGACTCCTGACGGTCGCAACATCCCGCTTTCGCTCGTCGCCGATGTTCACGAGGTCAACGGACCCAACGTCATCAACCGTGAAAACGGCCAACGTCGCATCGTCATCGGAGCAAACACCAGCGAACGGGATCTGGAATCATTGGTTATGAACTGGCAGCGCGCCGTTGCCAAAGAAGTCAAACTTCCCACCGGTTACACCCTGCGTTTCGAAGGCGAATACCTCGCCCGCCAACAAGCCTCCAAACGCATCCTCATCCTCTTTGGAATCGTCGCCTCGGTCATCGCCGTCCTTCTAACAGGATATTTCCGCAGCGTTTCACTATCCCTGCAAGTCATGCTCAACCTCCCACTCGCCCTCGCTGGCGCGCTCGCCTTCACTTGGTGGAGAATCGATAACATCAGCGTTGCCACCTTGGTCGGTTTCATCGCGGTCGGTGGCGTCGCGGCACGCAACGGGATCATGATGATTTCCCATTACCTTCACCTCATGCGCCACGAAGGCGAAGTCTTCGGCATCCAACTGATCACTCGTGGCACGTTAGAGCGACTCGTCCCCGTCCTTATGACCGCGCTCGCCGCAGGCATCGCTCTCATCCCGCTCGTTCTCTCGCCCGGTGAACCCGGTAAAGAAATCCTCCATCCCGTCGCCGTCGCCATCGTAGGCGGTCTTATTTCCTCCACCCTACTCGACCTAGTGGTCACCCCCGCCGTCTTCTATCTCACTGGTAGAAAAGCCGCAGAAAAAGCTCTCAGGCTGGACGCTCCAGCCACCCGATAATCTATAAACACAAAAAACAAAAAACATGAAAACCAAACTAACCGCCATCATCATCGCCCTCACCACCGGCTTCGCTTTCGGTCATGGAGCCATCGAACTCGGCCCAAATAAAGGCCGCATCCTTGAATTCAGCACCAATGAATCCATGCACGGTGAAGTCACCGAAAAAGACGGCAAACTTCTCATCGCCGTGCTCGATAAGGACATGAAACCGGTCGCCATCGCCGCGCAGGAACTCACCGCCACGGCTGGAACCCGCGACAAACCTGTGAAAATCGATGTCACCAAAGATGCAGCCGCATTCAGTATCGCCGCTCCCAAAGTAGGCGAATGGATCATCATCCAATACAAGGAAGCCGCCGATTCAAAACCCATCACCGCACGCCTCCATTACGACACCAAAGTCTGCGCTCCCTGCGGAAATCCGGAATGGCGCTGCGCGTGAGCTAAGAAAAAGTAAGCAGAGGATTCTACCGCACCTCTTACATATTTACGCCGCGCAAAATCATCCAGCCCGCATTCCGGGCTGGAGCTTCTAATGTTTCACAGACTTATGCACGGGAGCTCCCAGCATGACGCGATCTGTGTAAGCGATGCCCAATGCGGAAAGGATAAATACGCCATGGATGATGGTCTGCCACATCACACCTTCCGCACTAATCGGAGAACTAGTTGCCATTATAGGACCCGTTACTTGAGGCATTCCTAGACTGCCTGCCGCGATGAATGTTTTTAGCAAATGGATCGAGCTGATACCGATGATCGCCATCGCCAGTTTTACTTTAAGCACCGATGCATTCACGTGACTCAACCACTCGGGCTGATCCGGATGGTTATGCAAGCGCAAGCGCGAGACGAAGGTTTCGTATCCACCCACAATTACCATCATCAGCAAATTCGAGATCATCACTACATCGATCAGACCAAGCACAATCAACATCATCTGCTGCTCTGTTAGACTCGTAGCTTCTGAGATCAAGTGCCAAAGCTCCTTAAGAAACAGCACCACATAAACTCCCTGCGCTATGATTAGGCCAAGGTAGAGTGGCAACTGCAGCCAGCGGGAACTAAAAATCAATGTAGCCAATGGGCTAAGACGTGTGGGTGTCGTTTCTTCAGTCATATTAGGTAAAATTAAATGGATGGAGCTTTTGGAATACTTGACCTTATCAGTCAATGCTGGTTTTAGACAACCAGACTACCTCCGCCCCTTCTCATAGATCGTTTTCGCCAGATCAGCCGTCACTTCATATAGCACTCCCTCAATCGGAACGGTTATAGGAATCCGTCCCGAATCAGACGTTGCAGGGTAAAATGCTTTAAGGTCCGGAGCACGGTCAAATGCCGTGCCCATTAGGGTGATTTTAAATTCTCCTTCGTATCGATAGGACTGACTTAGCTTCGCTGCTTCGTATTCTGTAATTCGCCTCTTATTTCCTAAAGTAGTCAACTTACCAAACAGAGCTTCGTCTACCCCTTTAGAAAATCCCTTATTTTTGCCATAAACTTCCTCACCTGCCTTACGAAGTGAAATATTTACATCGTCCCCCCGCTCGTCCATTTTGTTGATTTCAGCAAAAAAATACGACCCATCATCCAATACCAACTTCTCATCCGTCTTCGGCTTCCTAACAATCATTTCCCCTTCCATGCTGATCTTATCATCAGCGAATAGTCTTACCTTCGAAAACGCCGCTCCTTTATGGTTCATATCTAACTGAAATGAACCGACTTTGAATTCCACTTGACGGTAGTCATAATTCGCATCAACCACGGTCAATGCCCTAAGCAGAGGAATCTTTTCTCTTAACGTGATCACATCGCCTTCTTTTAAGGCGACATCTCCATCAAAACGAATTCCTTCAGATGTATTCGTCGATCCACTGATAACAAATTCACCAGATATTATCGCTTCCGCATAAGCCCGCGCCACCACCGGCAACATGCTCGAAACATCCATCCCCTTCATCTTCATTTTCCCTGAAACCTCGGGACGCTGACCTGCTACAACTTTAAATTCCTCAAAAACTAACGAACCACCTCCCTTACTGAAATTCGCCTCTTCAAAACGTATCCCTTCTCTCGTGATCACCACATCCAATTTCTCTATCTTGAGATTTTTCAACCAGTTCTGAGAAAATGTTCCACCACGAAAACTCAACCGCCAACCATCCGAAATAGGTATGGCTTTCATCTGGCTAGCATTAATCGATCCACGGTTATGATCCGAGTAACCCCATTCCATTGACATGTTTAATACATGAATCGCATCTGGTTGTAACCCACCCAAATCCTGAAACAACACATCCCCTATCTCCTGCGCTCCCTCATCCGTGTCCGCACCAGATCGCAATGAAAGATTCATCTTGGCAATCTCCACAATTCCCGGCTGCCAGGATTGTCCAAAATCCACGAAGAAATTTCTCCGACAGACCAAATTAGATAAATCCAACCCTGTAAAAAACGAGTCTTGGTCAGCAATCATCAACAAACGACTGATCATAAATTTCCCTCTTTCACGACCCACCCCTCGTATCTCAATCTCATTTGCCCCAGATTTCTCTTTATAAATCTCTTCTACAGCATCGCTATATTTCTCCATTCCTGTCTTTTTCACCACCCACACCCACACTAATCCCACGAGAATCGAGAAAATGACCAATCGGGACAATAAATGGACAAAATGAAACATAAACCGCCGTTCCAGCCCCCCTCCCGACACGGAATGCCGGAGCTGAAACCAAAATCCTTGCTTGGAAATCCAATGGCTCAGACGCTCATTAAAGATTTGCCATTGCTCTGAATCGAAATTTCCGCTCATGTTCGCCACACATCAAACCTAGCGGCAACCGATCTTGCCAGTTTAAATTCCCTCAGATCATCAACCCTTCTCTCTTCCCTTGGAAAACACCGATTACAAAGTCCAACTCGAAATCTTCGAGGGCCCTCTCGATCTCCTACTCTACCTTATCAAAAAGGACGAGTTGGATATCCAAACGATTTCCATCGAAAAAATCACCAAGCAATACCTCGATTACATCAATACCTTCAAACTCCTCAACATCGACCTCGCTTCCGAGTTCATTGTGATGGCAGCCAATTTGATGTATCTGAAATCCAGAACCCTTCTCCCTCGCAACGAGCAACCCCCGGAAGAAGACATCGAGGAAGATGATCCACGTTGGGAACTCATTCGCCAACTCATCGAATACAAAAAATTCAAAGACGCCGCCGGCTTCCTATCTCTACGCGAGCTCGATCAACAAGGCCGCTTCGCCCTCCAACCCGATCCCGGCAACAAACCCGCCGAAGAACCTCCCGCTCTCGCGGAAATTTCCATCTTCGATCTCATCCGCGCCTTCCAAAACGTTCTCAAACGCTTCGAGGAATCCCATGACTTCGGCGACATCGTCGATGACCGCTTCACCGTTGCTGATAAAATCGAATTCCTTCTCGATCATTTCAGACCTGGCGAATCTCTCGCTTTCGATGCCCTTTTCAAATTGGCCACCACCCAGTCAGAAGTCATCGTCACCTTCCTTGCCCTCTTGGAACTAATGAAACTGAACCAGTTCATCATCCGCCAGGATCACCTACTCGCAAACATCACCGTCATCCGCCGCACCGCCGTCGATATGCTGCACGAGGATCCTAAGGAAGAGTGAAATTCTTACGGTAGGGCTGTCTCGCCGAGACAGCCGCGCGAAGCGAGGAGTCGCTAAAATCATCACATGAGAAATCTTCGCCACCCGCTTCGCGCGGTGCCCTCAGCGATGGCACCCTACCTAAATACCCGTTTGCGCCTGCCCCGATGAAGTCGGGGGTGAAAAATAACCCACCTTCCCGCGATTCACCCTTGCCACGTCGGCTGGTTCACAGGCACAACCAAGCCATGCTTGAAACTCCTATCGACGTTGCCGCCGCCCCAGCTGATGCCCAAATCACCGCTTCTGGCCTTGCCTCCAAAATTCTCTTAACTGGATCCGGCTCGAAAAAACCCAAAGCCACTGACCTTGTCACCGTGCATTACTCCGGCTGGACAACCGATGGAGAACTCTTCGACTCCTCTGTACAGCGCGGCCAACCCACCAGCTTTCCTCTCAACGGCGTCATCGCAGGATGGACCGAAGGATTGCAACTCATGGTCGAAGGCGAATCGCGCCGCTTCTGGATTCCAGCCAAAATGGCTTATGGTGAAAACCCACCTGCTGGCTACCCGGCAGGAATTCTCGTGTTCGATGTCGAACTTATCAAAATCGCTTAAATGAAAATCACTCACCGCGCAGCATACACAAACAGACGGCAGATTTTTCATTCTGCTTGCCTCGTTGCTGCGTGCTTGAGTGTGACTTCTTGCCTTGAGTCACACAACAAGCCCATCCCTCCGCTCAATCCATCACTCTCGACGGCTGATACCGCTACTCCTGTTGTTGATGCCCCAATCACCCCAGGAACCATCACTCGCATGCCCCTTGGGACCCTTTACCAACTCACCCAAGGAAACGCCGCGCTAATCTACGATGTCAGGCCGCTCATCATTTACAAAGTTAGCCACATTCCCGGCGCAATTAGTTTTCCAAAAGCCGATTTCGACAAAGACATCGCCAAACATGAAGTGAAGATCAAAACCGCGATTAAAAATCAAACCCCCGTGGTTCTTTACTGCACAGATTTCGCTTGCCCAGACGCGCTAGCCGTCGCATCCCAATTATCCCAGCGCGGTCACAATGTATCCGTCCTTCAAGGCGGCTATGAAGCTTGGAAAGCCGCTACCCAATAACCAAACACTCTTACTTAACCACTATGAATTCATTCACAAACGTTACTGTTGATTCCATCGCGAATATCTATTTCGATGGCAAAGTCGTATCCCACACCATTCACCTCGCCGATGGTTCACGCAAAACCCTCGGCCTCATCGCACCGGGTTCATTCTATTTTGGCACCGCCGCTGCAGAACTCATGGAAATCACTGCGGGTTCATGCGAGGTCACCATCAAAGATTCCGGCACCACCCAAACCTACGCAGCTGGCAGCTCTTTCCATGTTCCCGCCAATAGCGGATTTGACATCAAAGTCAGCGAAGGTCTTTGCCAATATATTTGTTCATTCCTTCCTTAACCGCATCGCCTCCTGAGAGCACGATCCGATGAATAAACGCTTTGTAACATCGATAGCATCAGCACTGATTGCTGGAACACTCAGCTCCTGCAACTTCGTCACCCTGCCTCCAGCGCCACTACCTCCATCGGAACTCGTTCAAAAAAATACCGTCGCCCACTACACCCCGGAGCGCACTCCAGAAGTCCAAGTCTGGATGCTCGCAGACAAACTCCACACTGGCATGGTGTTTCCTTACGATTGGTTGTTAGAATCCGGTTTCAATCCTCCGAAAAATTTTCCTGACTGCAAATACGTCACCCTCTCATGGGGCGATCGAAATGCCTACGTAAACAAAAGTTGGCTCACACCCAGCGAGGTCATTTACGCAATTTTCTTACCATCTCCATCAGTCATGGAATGCATTCCCATGAATGGGAACGTCACGGAAGTTTCTCCCCATCAACAAATTTTCATGAAGTCCATTCCTCGTGAACGCGGCCCTCATGTCGCCTCCTTTCTCAATCACTGCACCATCCCCGACACCAAAGGATTCCCCACCGAGGCAGGTCCTTCAAGCTGGGGTAAAGGCGTTCTACTTCATTCTCCGCAATCCTACTACTTCCCCAGAATTTGTAACGTATGGACCGGCCACGCCCTTGAAGCCTGCGGTGCAGATATCAATCCCATCATGTCCATCCATCGCGATCTTCTCATCAAAGAAATCGAAGAAGACGGCTTTAGCCAAATCTGGGACGGCTCCGGATTGGAACGATAAATCATTCCGCATAAATTAGTGTATGATTTGATTCATGGAAAACGTTATGGGTTAAATCACTTCTTAAAAGTCCGCGCACATTTCATCGTGGCTGGGGATTCCAGCCCCAGGCCGTTCTTGGGGCATCTTGCCGCAAGAATCCATTTGAACCTGCAGGCATTATTGAAAAATCATCAATAAAATACACATGACACTAAAACCCAAATTCCTAATCGCCGCTCTCTGCGCCCTGCTCTCCTTCTCAGCCCAAGCCGCCGAGAAGAAACCCAATTTCATCTTCATCATCGCCGATGACCACCGCTGGGACGCCATGGGCGCTGTCCAACGCGAACAAGGCGAAAACGCCCGCTACCCATGGTTCGAAACCCCGAACATGGACCGCCTCGCCGCCGATGGCGTACGTATGCGCAACGCCTTCATCACTCACTCGATCTGCTCACCGGGTCGTGCCGGTTTCCTCACCGGACAATACACCCACGTCAACGGAATCATGGGTAACAACACTCCGTTTCCCGAGACGGCTGTCACCCACGCCAACTTGCTGCGCGATGCCGGCTACCGCACCGCCTATTTCGGCAAATGGCACATGGGCGAGCAAAAAGGCCAACGCCCTGGCTTCCAACACTCCGCTAGCTTCATCAACCAAGGCATCTATCAAGATTGCCCGTTCGAAATTAATGGCGTGATGACCGATACCAAAGGCTGGGTCGATGACGTCACCACCGACCTCGCCATCTCATGGCTCAAACAAGCCGATCCAACGAAACCCTTCTCCATGGTCGTCGGCTTCAAAAGCCCTCACAACAAACGCGGTGCCGATAACCTCCCCGATCGCCTGCGCAATCTCTACGAAGGCAAAACCACCAAGCCCACCCCGAACTGCAAAATCGCTGCCATCTATCACAAACCTCTCACCCCGGAAGACGAAGGCAAAGAACGCGGACTCTCCGCAAACGACGTCCACCTCGATTACCTCCGCCACGTCAAAGGCATCGATGAAAACCTCGGAAAACTGTTAGATACTCTCGATGCCCTCCAACTCACCGAAGATACCGTCGTCGTCTATTCCAGCGATAACGGTTATTTCCTCGGCGAACGCGGACTCGGCGACAAACGCGCCCTTTACGAAGAAGGCCTGCGCCTGCCATTCATCGTCCGCTACCCACGCTTGTTTCCCAAAGGCAAACTCGTTGATGAGATGGTTTTAAACATCGACCTCGCACCTACCTGGCTCGACCTCGCCGGACTCCCAGCTAACCCCGGCATGCACGGCGCAAGTTTCAAAGAACTCGCCGCCGGCAACAAACCCGCGGACTGGCGCACTTCGTTCCTCTCCTACTACCGCAAAGAACTCGGCGACACCCCAACCTGCGTCGGCGTACGCACCGCAACCCAAAAACTCATCCACTACCACGGCCAACCCGATCTAACAGAAGCTTACGATCTAGCCAAAGATCCCTACGAACTCAATAACCTCGCCAAGGACAACGCTTTCACAGCCCCGCTGAGAGAAGAGATGATACGCTTGGCGGACAAAGTGAAATACCCGCTGCCTGAGGAGCTCGTGGTGCCGGTTGAGAAGTGAGGTATTGCTCCTCCGGAGTGCTGGAGCTCGCTCCAGCCATGCGGTAGACGGAGCTTGCTCCGTCGTGGGTGGTCTTGTTCTTTTGCTCCCTCACCCACCACGCGGAGCAAGCTCCGCTCCTACCTCGGCGGAGGCAAGCCTCCGCACTCCAGCTAAATACATCAAGGGACAAGAATGTCCCTTCTCCTTACTTCTTCTCCCTCCAAGCCCGAAACAACTCCAGAAACGCCGATGAGAAATCTTCCGGCTGGCTCTTGCTCCATGCCTCGATTTCACTCACGGGAAACGGCATCATCGAATCGATTTCCGCTGCGGGGAAATTCACGACTCCATCATGTTGAGTGGTAAAAAGCTGAATATGTTCCCAGCCCGTGGCTTCGGACGGTTTCACGGAGACTCCAAACTTAAGATCCTCCGCTTTTTTCTCAACCCCGATTTCTTCGCCAAGCTCACGGATTGCTGCTGTTAGATAATCTTCTCCGGAATCAAGATGACCCGAGACACTGGAATCCCATACACCCGGATTCTTGTCTTTTGCTAAAGATCTTTTCTGCAACCACAAATCTCCATTGCGATTGAATACCAGAACATGCACCGCACGATGGATGAGGTTCTTCGCATGCACCTCGGCACGCGTGGCTTTACCGACCGGAACATCGTTCTCATCAACCACGTCAAAAATCTCATCATCACTCTGAGGCTTATCTTTCAACGGATGCGTGTCGTAGGCGCGGGTGAGCTCAATCCATTTCTTCAAATCCAGCTCTTCGCCCCTGACTGTGGTCGATAAGCCGAGTTGTTCCGCGATGACTTTCCAATCATGCGTGTCGGGAAGTTGCTTGCCCATCTGCTTGCGACGTTGTGCAAACCCCCTGCGCACCAATTCATCAAACAAACGCACATCAAACACCGGCTCATCCTTTTCCTCTCGCGGAGTCAGCACCGCCACCGCTGAATCAATCGATGGTCGCGGATGAAACGCTTCCGGCGGCACAACTTTTAATGGCTGAATTTTCCAGTTCACCTGCATCCGCAAACTCAGAATTCCATAATCCTTCGTCCCCGGCTGCGCGCCCAGGCGATCGATCACTTCCTTTTGTAACATGATCACCGCCCGCGAAAACGGATGCGGCCGACTCATCAGATTCTTCATGATCGCCCCGCCCGATGAATAGGGAAGGTTACCTAGAAATTTCACGGGTCGATGCTTAAACAAAAACCGCCGGTCAAACTTCGCGCCATCCGCCAGATGCACCTCCACATCATCTCTATCCTTGAAACGCTTGCGCAAATCCTCCGCCAGCCGTGCATCAAACTCGATCAAGATCACCCGCCGGGCTTTTCCTAATAAATGTTCCGTCAGCGATCCCGCGCCGGGCCCCACTTCCACCACTGCCTCATCCGGTTTCAACTCCAACTGCGAAACAATCCAGCGCGAGATATTCGCATCGATCAAAAAGTTCTGCCCAAGCTGCTTGCTAGGCATCACCCCCGCTCTATCCAATACCTCACGAATTTCCTGACCATTCATCTCAACGAAATCTGAATCACGAATGACCACCTGACCAGAGTAGATTCAAGTCGAAATCGGGCTTAGGGTAATTCCGGCAATTTTTACACGGAGGGAAGGAGGATGAAGGGAGGACGAGGAGGAGAGTCATAAGGTTTTATTTTAAAATCCAACCTACTAAAAACTATCAACCTAAGCACTCCCCGTTCTCCCTTCATCCTCCTTCCCTCCCTGTATATTTGCCCGAAATATTCATCTGCGTTCATCCTATTCATCTGCGGTTAAAATTCCCTTCTCACAACCCCTGTCTTCATTCGTGCCCATCCGCGAAATTCGTGGTAAAAAACTCCCCAACCAAGAACCAAGAACCCTCAAACTTAGTGACTGGCGCTCTTCCATTTTCCGTCTATTTTCCTCTCATCCATGGTTTCCCAAGAGCTCAAAGCCAAACTCCGTGATGTCCCTCACCAACCCGGTGTCTACATCATGAAAGATCGCTTGGGCTCCATCATCTACGTCGGCAAGGCCATCGACCTGAAACGCCGGGTCTCCTCTTACTTCGTCCCCTCTGGAAAAAACCGCGCCAGCCTGAAAACCCGTGCGTTGATGGATTCCATCCATGACTTCGAGTTCCACATCGTCCGCAACGACGAGGAATCCATGATACTCGAAGGCAAGCTCATCAAAGACTACCGCCCGCGCTACAACATCGCGTTCAAAGACGACAAACGTTTCCTCCACGCCCGCGTCCGCCTGACCGATCCCATTCCGAGATTTTCCTACGTCCGCTCCAAGAAAGATGACAACGCCCGCTACTTCGGCCCGTTTCCGCATTCGAGCGCACTCATCGAAACGATCAACTGGCTGAACCGGAGGCTCGGCCTCCGCGTCTGCCGCGCAGCGATTCCCGGCGAAAAAGATTACAAACATTGCAACGCCGATATCATCCGCAACTGCTCAGCTCCATGTATCGGCCGCATTTCTCAACAAGATTATTTAGAACGAGTTCTTGAGGCCTGCCTGATTCTTGAGGGGAAAGGCAAGAAAGTCATCTTCGATGAACTCGATGAAGAAATGCAAGCCGCTGCCGATGCCTTGGATTTCGAAAAAGCAGCCACGTTCCGCGACATCATCGCCAACCTCAAAAAAACGCTCATCCCCACCCGCCAATTTGCACGAGGTCGCGGTGTCCCGACCACAGTGAAGCCCACCGAAGACCTCGCCGATCTAGCAGAAGCTCTCGGGCTCGACGCTCCACCGCGCGTGATGGAATGTTTTGATATTTCCAACGTCTCATCCAACCACATCGTCGCCTCCATGGTGCGCTTTACCAACGGCCATCCTGACAATCAAAACTACCGCCGCTACCGCATCCAAACCGTCACCGGACAGGACGACTTCGCATCGATGGCGGAAGTCGTTTTCCGACGTTACTCCCGAATCCTTCGTGAAAATACCTCGGAGGAAAACGAACACTCACAGGAATCCCTCATCGATGTCCAACGCCGTCTCGCCAAAGATGGCAAAGCAAAAATCATCCTGCCGGATCTGATCATTGTCGACGGTGGAAAAGGCCAGCTCTCCAGCGCGTTGAAACAACTCCGCGCACTCGGCCTGCAGGAACTTCCCATCATCGGCCTCGCCAAACAACGCGAGGAAGTCTTTTTTCCCGGTCAATCCGAACCCCTCCTCATCCCCCACGATCGAGGGGCCCTCAAACTCCTCCAACGCATCCGCGACGAAGCTCACCGCTTCGCCAACGGCTACAATGAGCTGCTCTACCGCCGCCGCATGAAAGAAAGCGCCCTCGACGATTGTCCTGGCATGTCTCCGCGCCGTAAAGCATTGCTGTTAGAAAAATTCGGCTCCGTCGCCCGCATCCGCAAAGCCACATCTAAAGAAATCGCCAAACTCCCAGGCATCTCGGAAAATTTCGCTGAGAATATTTTGAAACATCTTTCCTGATGTTTTCAGAGGGTAGGGCGCCATCGCCGAGGGCGCCGCATGAAATGAGGAAGAATAAGATGTTTTATAAGATGATTTAATACCTCTAGCTTCGCGCGGCGCCCTCGGCGATGG
>JANOKJ010000094.1:0-13095 GCA_031419275.1 Akkermansiaceae bacterium
CAAGGTTGAAAAAATCAACAACATGGGCCGCAAAGATTTCGCTTACACTCCACGCAAAATCAACGGCGCGCATTACGTGACCTACACGATTTCTGGTAGCCCAGATTGCATCACGAAGATTCAAGAGAAACTCGCTCTTAACGACGCAGTTTACCTGAATCAATTCAACCGCGTTGCTTAATTTTTAGATTTCTAACATCACTCCCCCCGCAGGTCGCTTTCATTTAACTTTTTACACTAATATACTCCTATGGCCAATTTGAACAAAGTCATGTTACTCGGTAACCTCACCCGTGATCCTGAATTGCGGCATACTCCCAAAGGATCGGCTGTGGCTGATCTGGGTATTGCTGTGAACCGCAAGGTTCAGGATGGCAATGGAGGTTGGAAAGATGAAACGACTTTTGTCGATGTCACGGTTTGGGGAGCGAGTGCGGAGAACGCGCAAAAATATCTTACCAAAGGACGCGGCGTCTTCATCGAAGGTCGCCTCCAAATGGATGTATGGGATGACAAGGCCACCGGCCAAAAACGCAGCAAACTCAAAGTCGTCGCTGATAACCTCCAGTTCTTGCCCGATGGCAAAGGTGGTTCCCGTGGAAGCAACGAAAACGCCTACACCGGAACTCCGGATAGTAACGGTCGCCAAGGCGGATCTGCCGCTCCGATAGATGATTATCCGGAAGAGGATGATATTCCTTTTTGATGAGCGAAGAGCTCGGAGCTGAGAGTTTAAGAAGAAGAGCGATGATAGGTTTATCACCGCTCTTTTTTTGTGAGAGGTATAAAGACAGAGAACTGATAATTTAAATCCAACAAAACCCCAGTAAGATGATGGAGATTATTGCCAGAGAATATTTCCATAAGTGTAAGTGGTTGTCCTTTATCTCCTGTAAGCTGGATTCAGTAACCGCATTTGGAGATCATCGAGTGAAATTTGATTTTCATAATCATCGGGTTGTTCGATCAGGTGCGAGTGGGACAAAGATAATTGCTCAAATTCACAGAGGATACAAAGGAGCAAAACTCTCGGAATTTTTCGGGACTATTGAATCGGAAACTTTCATTGTGACCAAACGTAAGAAGAATTGGTTCTCTGTGATTGCAGGAAGCGCAGAGATTGAAATTACTCTTAAAGATACGAGTGAATCGGTCGTCATCCATTCCCAGCGATACGACTTTGATACCATTCATAAAGTCGGAAATATTTTCGAACTACAGCTTATGCGGAGCAATCAAACTTACGACCGGAGTCTACGGATCGAAGGAAGTTGTGCGGATGAGTATCAAGATTTAGGTGAAGTGTTGGTTTGTATACTTCTTCATCACAATGAAGATACTAGCTCGATATCTTAGAATAAAAGAATAACTGCCAAGATGCAGCCATCGGGACACGGGCTGCGGCAGGGCTGAAGAGTGCGGGCTGCGGCGGGGTTGGTGATGAAACGGAGGTGTTTGCTAGCCCGGAATATGTTTGGATTCTGTAACCTAGGGCGTTGCCCTAGGCTAATGTCTGCTATCCCTTCAGGATAAAATGAATCATCTAACAAATCCAGATCCCAACGGGATCAAGGAACTTAGCCCGGGGTTGAGGAGCGTCAGCGACGACCACCCCGGGAGCCCAGAATCAAAAAAATCCGACCCCGAAGCGGGTCGAAGAGACCGGTGAACTGGATTTTGGTTTGGAATTGAAAAAATATGATGTGTTTTCGTAAGCGGATGGAATACGCGCTACGGTGCCTCTGAATTTGGAATTTGAGATCCAACTTAGCCAAGGCTACGATGGACAAGTTTGAAATTTGGATATTAGGGTAGCGGCGATGAAGGGCTTATCTTTGAAGTTGTTACGGTATGTGAGTTTAGCGGAGGGGGTTTCGTTTTTGGTTTTGATGTATGCGGCGATTTATCAGAAGCGGATTTTGGGGGATAAGGATGCGATAGCGATTCCGGGGATGATTCATGGGGTGTTGTTTGTGATTTTTTGTTTTTTGCTGCTGCATGTTTGGATTGATAGGGGGTGGCCGTTCAAGAAGGCGGTGTTTGCATTTGTGTGCTCACTGTTGCCATTTGCGCCGTTTTATCTGGAGCGGAAGCTGAAGCAGGAGGAAGCGTATTGCAAAGGTGAGCAGGAAGGATAGATGTCGGGTGTGAGCAGTTGGCAAAAAGCGGTTGATGGGGTGCGCGACTTGGTGAAAGCCGGGGTGAGCGAGTATGTGGTATGTGGTGGCGCGCGGAATGCGGTTTTGTTAGAAGTGCTGGCGAAACTTGAGACTGCGGGGAAGGTTAAGGTCTGGAGTCATTTCGAGGAGAGGTCGGCGGGATTTTTTGCGTTGGGTCGGGCGATGGTGACGGGGAAACCGTGTGGGGTAGTGGTGACGAGTGGGACGGCAGTGGCAGAGTTGTTGCCCGCGGTGGTTGAAGCTTATTATCAGTCGCGGCCGTTGGTGATGTTGACGGCGGACAGGCCGGAGCATTTTCGGGGAAGTGGTGCGCCGCAGGCAATTGAGCAGGTGGGTATTTTCGCGGGCTATGCGGGAAGTGATTTAGGGGAATGGAATGGAAAAGGTCCGCTGCATTTGAACTTGGAGTTGGATGAGGAGTTTACGGTGGGGAATGAAAACTTTGGAGATTTTACCGTTGGTGAATTCGCGCTGGATTACGGTAGGCCGCTGGTGGCGGAGTTGGCGCGGTGGTTGCGGGAGCCGACGTTGCGGGGTTTGGTGGTGATGATTGGAAATTTGGAATTGGATGAGCAGGAGGAGGTGTTTCATTTTTGTGAGAGTTTGGGTGCACCGGTGGTGGCGGAAGCTAGCAGTGGGTTGCGGGAGGCATTGCAGCATCTGGTGGTGGTGGATGCGGATCGAGTGCTGAAAGAGAACCCGCCAGCGAAAGTGCTGCGGTTGGGTGGGGTGCCCAGCGGAAGATTTTGGCGGGATTTGGAGGATTTACCTAAAGTGAGTGTCTGGTCGGTGTGTCGGAATGGGCTGCGCGGATTAGGAAGGGAGGCCGGGGTTTTGCAGGGCACTTTGGATCGGGTGTTGCCGGCGTTGGGTGAGCCCGAGGAGATGGGCGATCTGGGGGAGTGGTTGGAAGGGGTTGAGGGGCGGGGTCAACGAATCGAGGAGGCTTTGGAGGCTTTTCCTGACAGTGAAGCCGGGTGGATGCGTATGCTTTCGGTTTATGCGGCGATGGGCAGCGGGGTGTATTTGGGAAATAGTTTGCCGATCCGTGAGTGGAATTCTTATGCGCAGTGGGAGCGTCCGGTGCGGAATGTTCGAGTGAATCGCGGAGCAAACGGGATCGATGGACAGATCAGCACGTGGTTGGGGGCTAGTGCTGGTGAGGCGGATGCGTGGGGAATTTTCGGTGATCTAACGGTCCTATATGATTTAGCGGGATTGAAAATGTTGGGGCAAGTGGAGGTGCGGGGTCGGGTGTTGGTGGTGATCAATAATGGTGGCGGGAAAATTTTTGATAAGGTCCCACGTTTGCAAGGGATGAGTGAAGCGGGTAAGGCGTGGATGTGTGCGGAGAGTCCGGTGGATTTTGCGGCTCTAGCGAAGGGATTTGGGATGGATTATGTGCGGGTGACGCGGACGGATGATTTTGATGGGGCGGGAAATGGGGAGCGGGCGGTGTTGTTGGAAGTGGTGCCGGATGATGGGCAGGGGCGGGGGTTTGCGGGATTTTGAGATTAATAAGAGTTTCAACGCAAAGCAGCAAAGGTCGCAGAGGGACGCAAAGCCTTGGTTGATAATAGAGATTTTTGGGGTTTTGAGGTGAATGAGGGAAAGGACTGCCCTCCTTCTTAGAAATGGTTGAAAATTTACCTTGGAGATTGGGGGGTTGCCTTTCTAGGCTGCGCGCACCGAACACGAACCCTATGGCTAAAAAAGATTTTACGATTCTAAACAAACTAGGAATTCACGCGCGTCCAGCTGCGCAGTTTGTGAAGATGGCAAACCGATTCAAGTGCGACATCATGGTCGAGAAGGATGGTGAAGAGGTAGATGGCAAGAGCATCATGGGTCTAATGATGTTGGCTGCAGGGCATGGCTCGGTGATTTTGGTCACTGCTGATGGCGAGGATGCGGATGCGGCGCTTGAAGCGATTGGGGATTTGATCGAGCGCAAGTTTGAGGAGGAATAATTAACATTTTCACCGCGGAGACGCAGAGGTCGCGTAGGGTCGCAGAGACTGGAGTGACGGATCGAAAAAATACGCAAAAATTTAGAGATATAGTTTATGTCAAAAATTACAATTTTATCGGGTGACGGTATCGGCCCGGAAGTGATGGTTCAGGCGCTGCGCGTGCTGGATGCGGTTGAGGAAAAATTTGGCTTCAAGGTTGAGCGATCCGAGTATCTCGTGGGAGGCGCTGCGATTGATGCCGGTGGTCATCCGTTGCCTGCTGAAACGGTGGCAGCGAGCGAAGCAGCGGACGCGATTTTGTTTGGTTCAGTTGGAGGACCGAAGTGGGAAAGTTTACCTCCAGAAATTCAGCCTGAGCGCGGGGCGTTACTTCCGTTGCGGAAACATTTCGGTTTGTTTGCGAATTTGCGTCCGGGCGTTTGCCTGCCGGCGCTGACCGATGCTTCACCAGTGAAACAAGAACTCATCGCGGATGGCTTCGATGTGCTGTGTGTGCGCGAACTAACAGGAGGCGTTTATTTTGGATCGCCGAAAGGACGTCATGAAGAAAATGGTGAGCCGGTTGCGTTGGACACGATGATTTACAAGAAGAGCGAGATTCAACGGATCGCGCGGGTTGCTTTCACAGCGGCGATGGGTCGTAAAAAGCAGTTATTGTCGGTCGATAAAGCGAACGTGTTGGCGTCATCTGTGTTGTGGCGTGAGACGGTGATTGAGATCGCGAAAGAATTTCCTGAGGTTCAGTTGTCGCATATGTATGTAGACAACGCTGCGATGCAGTTGATCAGACGGCCGGGTTCGTTTGATGTATTGGTTACGGAAAATCTTTTCGGTGATATTCTTTCCGATGAGATGGCGATGATTTCCGGTTCGCTGGGGATGTTGCCATCGGCTTCATTGGGCCAGCAAAAGCTAGACGGATTGTATTTCGGTTTGTATGAGCCATCAGGTGGATCTGCTCCGGACATTGCGGGGCAGGGGATTGCAAACCCGATTGCCCAAGTGCTTTCGTTGGCGATGTTGTTGCGTTTCTCGCTTGGGAATATTGAAGCAGCGGATGCGATCGAAACAGCGGTGGCTCAGTCGATTGCAGACGGATTCCGGACGGGTGATATTGCGACTGGAAAAGCAGGTGAGAAAAAAGTCGGCACCGCAGGTATGGGTGACGCGATTCTCGAAAGGCTCTAACTGTTTTTCATCGCCTCTCGCATGAATGGGAGGGCGTCATTTCCAGGGAACCAATGTTGAAAGGCTAGTGCACCTTGGTGGATGAGGAGGCTGAGTCCGTTATCGGTTTTGCATCCGGCCTTGCGGGCACTTTCGAGAAAACGAGTTTCTGCGGGTTTGTAAATGGTATCGTAAGCGCAGTGATGCGGCAGGAAATAATCATCTGGGATGACTTTCGGATCATCGGCTTTGAGGCCGAGAGAACTGGTTTGGACGATAAGATCTGCGTGGTGGCAGAACTGTTTCAACTCAGGATCTGTTAGTGTTAGGGTTTGGATCTCTGTGCTAGGAGATAGGTTTCTGAGGCGAGCGGCAAGCGCATCGATTTTATCGAGGCTGCGATTCACGAGAGTGAGTTTCGTGGATTTTTCAAGGCAGCATTGGGTTGCTATGGCTTGTCCTGCACCACCGCCGGCGCCGAGGATCAGGGTGTGCAGCTGGCTGGCTTTGATGTCGAACGCTTCTTCGATGGCTGCGATGAAACCGGGGCCATCGGTATTGTAGCCGAATGTGCCGGTATCGGAAAATACCACGGTGTTCACAGCGCCTAACACCTGGGCTTGTGGTGATACATTTGTGCAACACGCCATCGCTTCAAACTTGTGTGGCACGGTAACGTTGCAACCTAGAAAACCGAGTTCACGCATCAATTTGAATGCTTGAGATAGTTCGCCAGGGACGACTTCGAGTCGGACGTATGAGGAGTTTATGGAAAAGGCATCGAGTGCGGGTTGATGGAGCCGCGGAGAAGCGGAATGCGCGACAGGATATCCCAGCACGGCGAGGCGTGCCGGTTTGGTTTCTGCGGCGGCTTCGTGGAGATCGGAAAGGGTGTAGACCGGTTTCATATTAGGGCCATTTTAGAGAGAAAATGAGGCGTGGATACCGTCCCGGAGGCGTTTTGCGGGCCATTGGCCGGGGGCAGTTTCGGTTTTTCCAATGAAGCCGTAGTTCAAAACACTACCGTTTTTGGCGCAGAGCAGGCGGGAATCGGGGGCTAAGCTGCCCATTCCCATGCTGGCGATAGGTATTCCGAAGTCGTGGGTTTGGAGCTCGGCGAGGGTAGCGAGTTCTTCGACGTGATGAAGTCGCGCAGCGAATTTGAAACCTGAGGCGCCGGCTTGTTTTGCTTGGGTTGAGCGAGACGTGAGTTCGTCGAGTGTGGGTAGGCGTTCGAAGTTGTGAAAAGAGGCGATCCAAGGGATGCCTTTGGCGTTGATTTCAGATATTAACTCAGCCATCTCCGCGATGTTCGCCGCTTCGATGTCAATCAAGGCAGCAGCAGGTAAGGCTGATAACAGAAGGGATTTCCTGGTCTCAGTGCTAAGTTGAAATGGCGAACCCTCGGAGTGGCAGCGGGCGGTGAAGAGTAGCGGGAAGCCCTGTAAATGTGCCCAGAGTTCCGGGCCTTGTTCGGCGATTTCTTGGTGAAAAAGATCAAGCCGGATCTCAGCGATATCGCATTCCAAAGTAAGCGATTCGGGCGTTGCGGAGCGAAGGGAATCATAGTCTCCAAAGCTTCCGACCACAGAGGGGTTAGAATTTTGAAAGGAAAATGACGGCTCGCTCATGGGTTAAGTGATGTGCAAGTGGAGAGCTTTCGTCAATCGCTTGTGGGGATATCCGTCTCGTTTTTTAATTTTCTATCAAAAAACTTCATTTTGATTCATCTTTTATCTGGTCAACCCGACTAAGAATTCCTTAGTTTTTTATAAATCCAAACATTATGCGTAATTTACGTCTTTCTTTACTATCGGTTGCCAGTGTGGCGACCCTCTGTATTTCATTTCAAACTACGGCCAATGCACAGGCCTATAAAGTAGAGCCAGAAAAACCGACATTTGATGATCTTCCTTCGCCAGAATTTAGTACGACTAAGGCAAAGTCTTTTAAGCCAAAGGATTGGTTGGAGATTGAAGCATCGTTTAAAGTTCAAATGTCACCTGAGCCACCATCCAAGACCGCTGAGCGATTGACGGTGAAGTGGTTTATCGCTGTCGAACACCCGGATAAAAAAGGTGCTTACTTGTTGCTCACCAAAGACATCACTCATGTAAACGTGCCATTGAATGAGGAAATCTTCTCATCGGTTTACTTATCTCCTGCCTCAATCAAGCGATTGACGGGACGTGATCGCGCAGCGAAAGGCGTCGTGAATCTGGTTGGTTATGAAATATTGATCAATGGCGAAAAAGTCGCGCAGTCAACCAGTGACAGCAAAGTAGGTTGGTGGAATACAACTTCTGACAAGATTTCACGTAGTGAGTCAGTGCCTCTTTTAAATAAGAGCGAAACACCCTTTGCTAGTATGTGGTGGGATCGATACGCTGAGATTCTCGTCGAGCGCCGCTAGGTATTCGTTATATTCAAATCCACTGATCATTTTTTAAATTTCACTGCATTTTTTACCTCATGTCTGACTCCCCGACCACAGTAGCTCTAAACATTGGCTCGCAGCGCATCAGTGTGGCTGTATTTGAAACTTCCAAATTGGGCGATTTGATTCTCAAGGGGTATGCATCGGAGACTATCGTTGCGGATCCAGCTTTTGAAGCCTCGCGTGAAATTCAGATTAAAGTTGCGCTGAAAGAGATCGTCGAGAAATTGGATATAGCGAAATTGAAGGTTCGCTACGCCCTTTCTGCGCAAGCCGTGTTCATGCGGTTTGTGAAATTGCCGCCTATTCAGGATGACAACATCGATCAACTGGTGACTTTTGAGGCGCGGCAACACGTGCCATTCCCGCTCAGTGAGGTGGTTTGGGATTATGAATTGATCGAGGGCAGTAAAGAGAAGGAAGCGGTAATTGTTGCAATCAAGAGTGATGAGCTCGAGAAAGTTAATGATACCGTCAACTCATCGGGCTTGACCACAGCAGAGGTCGATGTCGCTCCCATGGCTCTCTATAATGCCTACCGTTCTGCCTACGGAGTATCGGATGAACCGATTCTGATTGTCGATATTGGAGCAAAGACGAGCAGTTTGCTTTATATTGAAGGAAAACGATTTTTCACTCGTAGTGTGCAAATTGGCGGCGCGTCCGTTAGCTCATCGATTGCCAAAGAATACAGAGTTCCATTCGGCGAGGCTGAGCACCAAAAAATTCACAATGGATTGGTAGCATTGGGAGGTGGACACACCGATAGCTTGGATGAATCGATGGCGGCACTGGCGATGGTTATTCGTAACGCTCTTACCCGGTTAACATCTGATATCACACGCTCTACTAATTACTATCGGAGTCAGCATAATGGCAGTGCCCCGAAGAAAATTTTACTCGCGGGTGGTGGCGCAAATCTACCCTATACTTTGGAGTTTCTTGAGGAGAAACTCGGTCTGCCGGTAGAGTTTTTTAATCCTCTTACGAACATTGCTATCACCAAAGACGTCGACCCTGATATTCTCCAAAGAGAAGCTCACATGATGGGTGAGTTGATCGGATTGGGATTGAGAGGAATCGGTAAATCGTCGATCAATATCGATCTTGTTCCCGCTGCGGTTGAACAAGTACGTGATGCGGATCGGCGTAAACCATTCTTGATTGCCGCAGCTGCAGTCTTGGTCGTTGGCTTTGGTGCCTGGGCCTTGTTATCGCAACTTGGAGCAGCTAGTGCGGCGGATAAGGCACGCACCATGTCCGAGGTGAAGGAAGAGCTTTCCCCGCATGCCAGCAAAATTAATTCTCTGCTTAATAAAGAGGAGAAATTGAATGAGTTTGCAGCCAAATACACGGATCTTCAGGAAGATCATGCCTATTGGTTCAATGTAATAAGTGAAGTCAACGAGGCCTTTGCGAACGATTCTGTTTGGCTAACTGAGTTGGTTCCAGTTTATGGCTTTAATCCGATTCCACCTAAGGATGCTACGGCACCAGTGTCAGCACCGCAGCAGGTGATTCCGCGAAATTTCGCCAACAATGGTTCCGCTGTTGCGAGTTTGATTACCATTCCGCCTGTCGTTGAGGAGGAAGCACCTAAAGGAAAATTAAAAAATAAAGTAAAAGCAGCGCCGAAACTTGAAGCCAACGCAATCATGATCCGCGGATACTGGCGTGAAAATTCGCTTAGTCAAAATGTGGTGTCGGAACTTTTGAAAAACTTACGTGAGAACAGCACGGTCTTCAAATTCACTGTTACAGAAGGTAGTACTAAACCTGGTAAGAAAAATAAGGACTCGAAAGCAAAAGAAATCTATCTGAGCGATGAGCAATTATTGAAGGTGTCGGCAGTGGGTGGAACGGATGATCTTGGTTTCCCTTTTGAATTGATCCTGCCCCTCGCTAAACCGGTAGCCGTCAAGTAACTCACAACTATAGAATTTCCCCTAGCCACTATGAATTGGATTAAACAAAACCCATTCCTTTCGACTCTAATCGGTAGCACACTTGTCCTTTGCGGTTTGCTGGCGTTTATCGCGATAAGAGGTGGATCAAAATACGATCAAGCCAAAGATGATTTCGATAGCGCGTTTGCAGATGTAAAAAAATCTGAAAATTTGGATCTTTATCCTACGGCGGAACTTAGCCAGGCAAAGAAGAAAGCCTTGGATGATTATAATCAAGCGATCGACGAGTTGAGTGAGTTGTATTCCAAGTATCAATTGGATCAGTCCAAACCGATTACGACGCAACAGTTTACTGAGAATGTAAAGAAGGCGAATGCACAAGTGGTAAAAGCATTTGCGGCATCAGAGACTAAATTGCCTGAAAATTTCTTCATGGGTTTTGAAGCCTATAAGGGAGAACTTGCAAGAACAAATTCTACCGCGTTACTGGATTATCAGCTCAATACGATCACGCAGGTGCTGTTAGGAATGGCTGAGGCGCGCCCTTCCGAATTGGTTCGCATCTATCGTGAAAAAATTTCTGAGGAAAATGATGTAAAGTATACTCCTGAGAAAGAAGATGTCGCCAGGAGTTTTGGTTACGAAATCGTTTTCAAAGGCTCCGAAGCTTCGGTGCGAGATTTCCTCAACAAGCTTGGAGAGAAAAAATCCTACTATTGTGTGATCCGCTCTATCCGGATCAACAATGAGCGGGATTCGCCCCCTAAGATTTCCGATGCGAAATTCGAAAAGCCGCAAGCTGCCGGCGCAGCTGCGAATCCCTTTGGAGCCTTCTTTGATGAGGCACCTACGCCTACACCTGCACCTACGCCTACGCCTACGCCTACGCCTACGCCTGCGCCTGCACCTGCACCTGCACCTGCACCTACGCCTGCACCTGCACCTGCAGCAGATGTCGCTCCTCAGCCCGAAGGTGCAGCAGGAATATTTGATGCCGTAGCCCCAAAAGTAGATGCAGAACCCGCAACTCCCGCTCCAGCAGTGGCTCCAGCGGTACCGCCAGTAGTGCCGCCAGCTACTGGCTCATCGGATTCATCAAGAATACTCTATCAGGTTCTGGGTGACGAAGAATTAGAGGTTTTCATTAGATTCGATGTCATGTTGTTCTTTTCTAAAGAAGCACCAGCTAAACCTTAAGCTCAAATTTTCTTATTATGTCTTGGATTTCTGATCATTACGAAAAAGCAGCTCTTGCTGGAACGCTGCTGGTTGCCGTCGCCTTATGCTATACAGGTTTGCAGAGCAAAAACGCGGTAGAAGAGGATTTCAATGAACCTATAGCTGGTGAAGGTCCCGATGATCCTTCGGTCAAAGATGGGGATAAAGTCGCCATAGCGAAGTCTTCGTATGAGATGGCTCAGAAATGGAACAAGGCGGAGCCAGATGGCAGGCCTGTGGATTTATTAACCGGCGTGCCGCTTTTTGTGGATAAAGATAATCTAAAGAAACCGGTTGATTTGCCAAAAAGCCCAGATGTTCATCCTCCGATTCCTAATCAATGGTGGATTGAACATCGGATCGATCCTGGATTCGGCGATTCTCCGAAGCGCGATGAAGACAAAGATGGCTTTACCAACGAAGAAGAGTTTACAGCAAAGACAGATCCTACCGACAATCGTTCCCATCCGAACTTGATTCAAAAACTTGTTTATCACGGCGATGAATCTCTCAAATGGGTGCTGCGTCCTAGTGGCTTTCCCGATGCTGCGCAACCTGAAGCCAACTTTGAATACAGTGATGGCAATCGCTTAAAATTAAAGACACCCGCAGCAGAACCGATCAAAGTAAACGGCTTGTTCTTTGCAGGTGACGCAGCGAAAGACGCGAAAGACCGCTTCAAGTATCTTGGATTTGAAATGAAAAAAGTGATGAATGATAGGATTGCTGCGGAAGAAGACATCACAATCATCAGAGTCGAGGACCAGAAACCGAACAAAAAAGGCGTGATTTATGAAATTCCTGCCAATTTTAGGGTGGCCAACGCCGCGGAATTCACGAAATACGATCGTAAGGCGAAATTAACCTTGGAAGCGCTCGAGTTTAGCGGCCAGGAATTCAAGGTTGAGGAGCTTACAGACTTTGGTTTACCAGAGAATTCTGAGGTGAAAAACTTACGTATGATGGAAGTGACCCCAAATCGAATTGTGGTCCGCGAAACCCTCAAAGACGGCTCGACCAAGCTCCATGAAATCAACAAACGCCCCTAATTTATTTCTGCGTCAAACCTAAAATATCAACATTTCTCAAAATTGCACTTTTCAAATCGACATAATCCCTCCAGAAACTCCGTGTTCACTATGCAAAAAAAGCCATCGTATAGCTCAAGTCCAACTGCCGTATCACTCATACTGCTAGCTGCGACCATGCCCTTTAATCTTTCCTCAGCTCAATCGGCTGGAGGTAATTCAACCAAGAGCAGCCTTGCTCAGCGTGAAATTATCCGCAGGACTCAGGCTGTTGCCGAGGCGGATCGCCTTTTCGCCGAAGGCCGTGAAGCTTACGCGAAAGCCGAATACCAAGTTGCTGTGGACAAATATACACAGGCATTGGGTAATGTCAGAGATGTTCCAGCACTTGTGGACAGACATGAAAGTTACACGAAGCATCTTACAGATGCCAGCGTGGCACTTGCCCAGTCATACCGCAAAGTTGGTAAATACGAGGGAACTAATGAAGCGCGCATGTTGCTCGAGAATGTTCTCAAGGTGGATCCAGATAACGCCATTGCTAAAGCCGAATTGAACAAATTGGACGATCCGATTGCGACCAATCCTGTTCTTACCTACGATCACGTCAAGAACGTCGATCAAGTTCGCCGCACACTTTACAAGGCTCAAGGTTACTATGATCTCGCCAAATATGATGATGCTAAGAAGCAGTATGAAGATGTCTTACGGATTGATCCATGGAACGAGGTAGCTCGCCGCGGAATGGAAAAAATTGCTAATACTAAAAGCGATTACTATCGCGCTGCCTATGGCCATACACGCGCTGAGCTTCTCATGGAGGTGGATAAAGCATGGGAATTATCTGTGCCTGCCGATGTACCGACTTTTAATACCGGATCTTCCCCTATTAATATCGCTTCGGATGGTGTCGCGACCATAAATGCAAAGCTCCGCAATATCATCATACCTAAAATTGACTTCGAAGATAGAACGGTAGAGGAAGCAATTGATTATCTTCGTCAGAAAGCCGTTGAGCTCGATACGACTCAGCTCGATCCTACGAAAAAAGGTGTGAACTTCGGCTATTGTGATAGCAATCACATATGCGTTAACCATCTATGTCGCAAAAATGGTATCAACGACTTGGAAAAGGGCGACTGTTTTATACCTGTGGCATACCGTTTTTACGATTCTGTATGCTTT
>JANOKJ010000095.1:0-11452 GCA_031419275.1 Akkermansiaceae bacterium
GTTCAATGGCTAGCATGTGGGATTTTGTGGTTTTTTCTTGCTCTTTGCGTTTCTCAGACTTATTCAACGCCCTGTCAAGAACCATAAAAATACCATGCCTGAATTCAAACACGTTACTTACTCATGGGACGACGCCCATGCAGCCACCCTCGATCCTGTAGCCCGCCTCGTCTACCGCTCCAACATTCTCGGAGCCGACCAACGCATCACCAACACCGGTGGCGGCAACACTTCCTCCAAAATCATGGAGACCGATCCTCTTACCGGACAAAAAACCGAAGTGCTCTGGGTCAAAGGCTCCGGCGGCGACCTACGCACTTCCAAGCGCGAAAATTTCTCCTCCCTCTATCAGGACAAACTCATCGGCCTTCAGTCGGTTTACGCAGCTAAACCTAACAACGGTCTGAAAACTCCTGCGGAAGATGAAATGGTCGGCATGTATTTCCACACGACCTTTAACCTCAACCCACGCCCGTCTTCGATCGACACCCCGCTGCACAGTTTCCTTTCCGGAAAGCACGTCGATCACATGCACCCAAACGCGATCATCGCGATTGCCGCTTCCAAAAACTGCCAGGCTCTAACAAAAGAAATCTTCGGCGGCGAAATGGAATACGTGCCATGGATGCGTCCTGGATTTGAGCTCGGCCTTGCCATGCAAGAGATTGAGAAAGCAACTCCAAGCACTCAAGCGATCATGATGGGCCAACACGGTTTCATCTCATGGGACAACGACGATAAGAAGTGCTACGAGCTCACTCTTCGCCTCATCGACAAAGCAGCTCAATACATCGAAGACAAATACGCTGCCAAAGGCGGCGACGCGAAAGCTTTCGGCGGTCAGAAATATCAAACCCTTCCCGAAGAACAACGCCGCGACACGTTTGCGAAAATTCTTCCTTGGTTACGCGGTCAAGTTTCCCAACAGAAACGTTTCATCGGCACCGTTCAGGACGACGAAAAAATCCTCCGCTTCGTCAACTCAGCCGACGCACCACGTCTCGCCGAGCTCGGCACTTCCTGCCCAGACCATTTCCTCCGTACCAAGATCAAGCCGCTCTACGTTGCTTGGAATCCACAAACCGAAGACCTCGCTGCACTCAAAGAAAAACTCGCCGCCGGCCTCGTTCAATATCGCAAAGACTACGCGACTTACTACGAGACCTGCAAACACGCGAACTCCCCAGCGATGCGCGACCCGAACCCAACGGTCGTCCTTATTCCTGGTCTCGGCATGATTGCATGGGGCAAGGACAAATCCGAATCCCGCGTCACCGCCGAGTTCTACAACTGCGCTGTCGAAGTCATGCGCGGTGCCGAAGCGATCGATACCTACATTTCCCTTCCGCAACAGGAAGCCTTCGACATCGAATACTGGCTGTTAGAAGAAGCCAAACTCCAGCGCATGCCCGCTGAGAAAGAACTCGAGCGCCAAGTCGTCATCGTCGTTGGTGCAGGCTCCGGTATCGGTAAAGAAACCGCCCACCGCCTCGTCAAAGAAGGCGCACACATCGTTTGCGTCGATATGAACCTTGAGGCCGCACAAGCGACCGCCAAGGAAATCACCGACAAATACGGCCTCGGTATCGGTGTCGCCGGAACAGGAATTTCTAACAGCGGCCCAGCCGTCGGCCTCGCTGCCAACATCACCGACCGCACAAGTGTCCGCACCATGCTCGACCAAGTTGCGCTCGCCTACGGTGGCTTCGACCACATCTGCGTCACCGCTGGTGTCTTCTGGCCTTCCGACACCACCGGCCACATCCCGGACGACAAATGGGCATTCACCTTCGGCGTCAACGTCACCGGCAGTTACATCGTCGGCGATGAGGCTTTCAAATCATGGAAAGAACAAGGCCTCACTGGAAACCTCGTCCTCACCACCTCGGCGAACGCCGCGGTCGCGAAAAAAGGTTCGATTGCTTACGACACCTCAAAAGCCGCCGCGAACCACCTCGTCCGCGAGCTCGCCATCGAGCTTTCCCCGCTGGTTCGCGTCAACGGCGTCGCTCCGGCCACCGTGGTTTCCGGATCAGCCATGTTCCCACGTGACCGCGTCATCGGCTCCCTCGCAAAATACGACATCCCCTTCACGGAGGATGAGGCGACGGAATCCTTGGTGAACAAACTCGCTCAGTTCTACGCTGACCGCACACTCACCAAGAGCCCGATCACCCCAGCCGACCAAGCGGAAGCCTACTTCCTCCTCGTCACCAAACGCCTCAGCAAAACCACCGGCCAAGTCATCACGGTCGATGGCGGCCTCCACGAAGCGTTCTTGAGATAATCGTATAAAGTAGCTGGGACATCCTGTCCCCTCTTCAACCCAACACCGGAGTTCTCCCACGAGAGCGCCGGTGTTTTTGTATAAAAAAGGTAGGGTCGCGGCGCCGCCCGCGACCCTGATCAAAAATCTCAACGCGCTATCATTCTAACGGGTGTGAGAACTTTCTAGGAATTTATGAGGCTTATTCTTCATATTCCCTGCTTAAGAGAATCACGGTCAACAACGGCGTGTTGACCCTACCTATTCCGCGTTCAACCCCGACAAGTCGGGGTTGGTCCTACCTCTTCGAAAGGATCTTCTTAATCTCCGCAGGCTCCACTCTAAGCACAGCTGCGGCATCTTTCAAATCACCATCCGTTCGATCTAACAAACGACCGACGAGCTGTCTTGAAAACCATTCCAGCATTGGTGTGTCGGATGGGGCGGAATTGATGATGTGGTCCAAGCTCTGTGCCAGAACCGATGATTTTTCGGGAGCCGAAGCGAGCGGAATATCCGCTGGAAGTAAAATCTGTGAAGAAGCCAAGGCACAAGCGCGCGCCATGGTGTTTTCCAACTCACGCACGTTTCCTGGCCAATGATGACTCGATAACGAAGCGCTTGCTTCTGCGGAAATCCGTATCCGTGCCATCCCGTTTTTCCTCGTGATCCGTTGCAAAAAATATTCCGCCAACAACGGAATATCTTCTGGGCGCTCACGCAAAGGCGGAATGCGCAACTCCACCACATTGAGTCGGTAAAACAAATCCTCACGGAAACGTCCGGCAGAAACCTCCGCCGCCAGATTCTTATGCGTCGCCGCAACAATGCGGACATCGGTTTTCAACATCTCATTCGCACCCACTCGGGAAAACGTTCCGTCCTGTAACACCCGCAGCAATTTCACCTGAATCGATAACGGCATATCACCGATCTCATCCAAAAACAAAGTCCCGCCATCCGCTTGTTCAAATCGACCCGCCCGTTTGGCGATCGCACCCGTGAACGAGCCTTTCTCGTGACCGAACAACTCGCTCTCTAACAGATTTTCTGGAATCGCACCGCAGTTGATCGTGATCATTTCGCGCTGACGACGCGGGCTGTATTCATGCACCGCTTTGGCAACCAACTCTTTTCCTGTCCCACTCTCCCCGGAAATCAAAACCGGCGCATCCGATCTCGCAACCCTCCCCACCAATTTAAATACATCCTGCAACGCCCGCGAAACCCCAATGATTTTCACCCGACCATCCTGACTCGGAAGCTCGGCCGCCGGCCCAATCGCTCCCCGCCTGTCCTCAACTGTCTGCAAGGCCGATTCCACCACCGGACGCAGCTCGAAAGACAACGACTCCTTACGCAACACATCATGCGCGCCTTTTTGAGTCGCCTCGATGATCTGTCCCGTCGTCGGAAACCCCGCCGTCAAAATCACCAAGGTATCCGGACTCTGTACCCGGATCCGACCTAGCAACTCCAGCCCATCAAACGGTTGCAACGTGATCGCAGAAACCACCACACTGACTTGCGTTTTCTCCATCACCTTGATCGCCTTGCCGGCATCGTCGCAACGTAAAATCCGCAACCCCTTCGCAGCCAAATGCTTGGTGGCCCAATCCAGAAATTCCAGCTCGGGATCCACCAACAACAAGGTCTCTTCTGACTCAGCTTCGGGCATCAACTGGCAGGACATTCAGGAAATACCCGCCATTATGCAAGAGCTAAGGCAGGTAGGGTCGACCCCGACTTGGGCGCAGCCCCACGAAGCAATGATTTCAAGAAAGAAAAGAGTTTTAACCGCGAATGAACGCTAATGAACACGAATGAAGAGGAGGATAAGCTTCTAAACCAAAAAGGTAGGGTCGAGCGGCCCTGCTTGACCGTAATCAGGCGCAGCTCCGCGAAGCGATGATTTAAAGAAAGGATCCACAGACCTTCGACCCTACCCCGTTCAACGGCGGCGACGCAGGAGCAAGAGAACTCCCAAGCAACCTAACAGCGCAGTTTTTGGCTCGGGGATCAACACAGCTTGTAGAGCGATGTCGTTACCACCGGTGAAGCTCGTCGTCCCTGAATCGGCGAAGTAGCTGATGTTCCAGTTGTAGGTTCCGTCGTTGAGAACTGTCGCTCCATTTGCGAAGCCTGAGAATTCTCCAGTGATACCACTACCACTAAGAAGGATGAAGATGAGATCACCGTTTGTATACGAACCTCCTGTGAACATGACAGTGAGACTTCCTCCTGTGATGTTCGCTGCGCCGGTGACGTTGAGTTGATCGTAATCGCCAGTTCCTGCGATGTGTGCGGTATATAAACCGGCCTGACTGTAGGCACCGTTGATATTCAGTATACTTGTGTTATCGCCGCTGTCACCTCCACTGATGAAACCACCCGAAGAAACCGTAAGCGCACCAACCGTTCCAGAGCCTCCAATCGTCGCAGCAGAGGCGACGGTGGTTAAGCTGCTAGAGGCAATGCTGCCGTTCACAAAAAGCGTGCCGTCGCTCACGGTCGTGGCGCCGGTGTAGGTATTGGTCCCAGCAAGAGCCAGCGTGCCGCTACCCGTTTTAATTAGTATTCCGGAAGAAGAGCTACCAATCGCAGAAGCGAAGGAAACATTGTTAGCGCCAGTATCAATGGTGGAGGTCACGCTGTTGGACATCACCAGACGACTGGAGATATCTTGTGTGTTAGAAGCTCCCCATTGCAAGGTGCTGTTGCCAGTGAAGGTAACGTTGCCTGAACTTCCCAGAGAACCACTAGCGAAGGCGAGCGTACCGGCGTTGAGCGTGGTGCCGCCGGTGTAATTATTGCTACCACCGCTGAGAGTCAGCGTGCCATTGCCGGTCTTGGTGATAGCAAGAGTCCTGCCTGCGCCGGAGTCCGTGATGGTTCCATTGAACGAACTGGTGGTGTTGTTGGCACCAATGGAGAGCACCGAGTTGGCGTGGGCGGTGTTGGTGATTCTTGCATTGGCTCCGGATCCAACGGACACTCCGTTAATGGTTTCGTTGAAACCATTGAGGTCGAGAACCACGGTATTATTAGGGTTGGTGCCGTTGATAGCAAAAACAACATTACCCGCGCTAGCTCCGTCCGAAATCACGTTGGAGTTGCCGAGCTTCAAGGTAGTCGAGACACCAGTGAACACCGCGGAGTTGTAGTTGCTGTTGTAAATGGTTGTGGCGCCGGTGTAATTGTTCGCGGTGTTGGAAATCACAAATGTCTCTGCGGAATTGTTGGCGCTGTTCATCCCATAAAATTCAATACCAAAGGCGCCGGTGATCTGTCCGCTGATGATACTGGTAGAGGTGCCGTATTTTCCTATCCTGGAATCACCCGATAGCGTGATGGTGCCGGATAGATTGGAAGCACCGTCCAAACGGACACCACCAGCACTGTTGTTCTGGGTGTCAGCTGGCTCAAGGAAGCCAGTGCCACTGAGGTTGAATGGATTGGCATAGGTTCCCGCTGCACTGATATAGACCTGACCTATGCCCGACTGCACGACTGAGCTAGCTCCACTGGAGAGACCGCCTACCGCATTGATCTGAATCCGTCCTGCGCTCACCGAGGTAGTGCCGGTGTAAAGGTTAGCAGCATTACTCAAAATCAGTGTACTGGTGTTGGTGTCCTTGGTAATTCCGCCCGGGCCACTGATCACACCGCTGAGTGTCTGGGCAGCACTGCTGCTGTATCGGAGCGCCGAGCCGCCGTTGATGGAGATAATCCCGGCATAGTTGCCGGATGTCAAAGAGCCAGATCCGCCGATTTGCAGCGTGCCGCTGTTGATGGTGATGCCGACAGAACCGGTTCCGACGAAAGTGTTCACGCCATTCAACGTGACCGTGCCTGTGCCGCCAACTACAAGAGCATTCGAGGCACCGTTGGCCAGAATGGGTGAGTTGAAGGTGACAGCTCCGGAATTGAAGTTGTTAATCAGGATCGCCCCTGCCGAAGTGGCGCTCTGCACACCGCCGGATGCACCGCCATTGCTAATCGCATACGTGTTGGTGCCATTGCCGCCAAAGTTCCAAGTATTGGTACCGAGGGTAAAGGTGTTACCGATGGTCAGCGTGCCGCTCGCCGTGGTGCTGTCCACCGTGATGCTCTTGGTTGTCCCGCTGGCAGAAATGGCAAGGTTGGAACTACCAGCGGCACCAGAGCCGCCGGCGTTGTTGTCAATGCGGAAGTCAGTGGTGGAACTCGCTCCTGGAGCCGCAGGCAGCAGCGTCGTGGCCGTGTTTCGGATGACTTGGTTCGAAGCATTCGTGCCCGCCAGACCGAAGCCGCCGGCGTCAGAGACCGTCCAGCCACTGTTAAGGGTACCAACAGACGTGTTGCCGGTAAGCACGACAGTGCCCGTGCCGACGGTTGCGCCGTTGGCTCCCCCGGCGACCAAGTTGAAGTTGAGTCCCGAGGCAGCACCAATCGTGAGCGTGGAACTGGTGACGGTAAGTGTTTGCGTGCCAGAGCCAGCAGTCACGGAATGCAGGATGCGGCTGGTCGTGTTGGCATTGGTGGTTAGACTTGCCACAGTCTGTGCGTAGGTGGCGGAACTGCTGGCACCCGCAAATTCCAATGTGCCACCGCCGCCGCCGCCCGAGATCGTCATGTCGGCGTTGGCCGCAATCGGGTCATAGATGGTGCCCAAGCCCATGTGCAAGGCCGTGGACGAAGAAAGAATGTTGGTGGTGACGGCGTCAAAACCCAGGGTAAGTTTGCCGCCGCCGATGGTGGTCGCGCCGGTGTAACCGTTGGCCGCCGTGAGAGTCAGCGTGCCTGTGCCTTCCTTGACCAGAGCGCCGTTATTGTTGACGCCACCCGTGCCGATTGTCCCGGACCAGGTCTGATTGGCGGAGCTGAAATAAGCCAAATTCACGACATTTCCAGCCGTGCCACCCAGAGCGAAGTTACCCGCATACACACCGCTGGCGTTGTCACCCAGACGACCGGATCCCATGCGGCCATAGGAAGGCGTGTTATTGGGTCCATCCGACCAGCGCTCGCCGCCGATGACCAGCCAGGAGGAATTGCCAGCGCCGCCGCGGGTCGCCGTGATGTTGCCGGTGAAGGTGTTGAGTCCCGTGAGATTGACGTAGGTGGGATGGGCGTTAGCCGCAGATGCCGATTGCGGAGTGATGGCGAAATTCAGGTTCAAAGCCGTGTTGCCGTTGGCAATCACCCCGGAGAGCGTCGTGGTCGTCCGGTCGCCGCCGTTCCCCCCCCCTGCTCTGCTGTCGAACAACAAGGTCTGGGCACCCGCGGCGCCCGCCGCGCCAGTGATGTTGCCGGTGAATTTCCACGCGCCTTGGTTGCCTGAAGCCCAAAGTCTCGCTCCCGTGGTCGTCACGCTGTCGCCCAGAACGATGTTGTTGCTGATGACACCTCCGCCCAGTCCCGAAGTTCCGATGCTTCCGGCGCCGGCCCCAAAAAGAAGCGTCGCGCCGTTTGCGGCCAGAGTGATGGTGCCGCCGCCGGACAGGCTACCCTGGTTGATCTGCAGAGTTCCCGCGTTGACGGTGGTGGTGCCGGTGTAAGTCACTGCACCGCTCAACACCTGGGTACCCACGCCGCTCTTGACGATGTTCAGGGCACTGGTGCCGTCGGCAAGCGCGCCGCTGTAGGTAGCTGTGACTCCCGTCTGCGGATTGAGTGTCAGAGTGGTGACGTTGCTGAAGCCGGAGACGGAGGCGAGATTGATAGCACTGTTGATGCCGCCAATGGTCGGGGTGGTGATACCGCTAAGTATGAGCGCGCCGGGAGAGCTGAAAGTGAGAGCACTGTTTTGGAGCGCAAGATTGTTCGTCAGAGTCAGCGTTCCTGCTCCTGGTGTGATGGTGGTGGCTCCACTGAATGTATTGGCGAGCGAGAGAGTGACGCCACCGCTGCCGAACTGGGTAAAGGAACCGGTACCGGAGATGATCTGGCCGTTGAGGTCGGTGGCCTGGGTGAAGGGGTTGCTGCGGTTGATGGTCAGGTTGCCAGTGACGGCGATGCTAGCTGTGCCCGTGAGCGATCCCGTGGTGCCGCCATTGCCAAGCTGCAGGATGCCGAGGGTGATGGTGGTGGCACCGGTGTAGGCGTTGGTGTTGGTGAGCGTCCAAGTGCCCGCCGTTGTTTTGGTGACCCCGACTGTGCCACCGCCGCTCGGATTGCCGATGCTGCCGTTGAAGAAGTTGTTAGTTCCGGCTGCGGCATCAAGTGTCAGTGTTCTGCTGGCGGATCCGGAGGCTACAAGGTCTTTACTGATCGTCAATGAACCCCTGCCGGTAGCCGCGAGCGTCATGCTACTTCCTTGCGTTTCGATAGCCCGGTTGGTCAACGTCAAGTTAGCTATGCCGGAGTATTGGAATACGCCAGCCGCCGTGGTGCCCGAACCTGAAATGAGGTTTCCAGCGCTGACTGTATCGCCGATGCTTGCAAAACTGATGGTGCCGCCAGCCGTGTTGCTGGTGTCGATAACGAAAGCGCCCGTAAAATCGTTGTTCAAGCCATTGAAGTTGAGAGTCTGACCGCCCGAGCCACCGACAGCAACCTTGGTCAGCGTTCCGGTGCCGGTCAGCTTGCCGGAGGTGGTGAAGTTATTGTTGCCACTTACGGAGATGCTGCCACCTGACGATCCCACGATGACGTCTCGAGCGGAGGTTATGTTAGCACCGGCGCCAGATCCGGTAGTGCCGGTGTCGGTTCTCGCACCCAAGGTGCCACCATTTAGTGTAATGCTGCCTGATGCATACCCCAATGCAGCATCCGATGTGGCGTTTAACCTGCCTCCATTGATGATTGTGCCACCGGAGTAGGTGTTAGTGCCGCTTAGTAAGACGATGCCTGCGCCGACCTTGGTGAGGGTGTAACCGCCGCCGAAGTCGCTGACCACGCCGCTAACGGTAAGGGCCGCACCGGTGCCAACGGTCCATGTCTGGCTGGCAGCGAGGCCGACTTTGGAGGCGATGGTAGTGCCTAACACGTTATTGACAGTGATGCCGTTGCCCGCCGTGTTGTTGTTGGCGTTGGTGGCATCGATGGTCAGCATGTTGCCGCTGATACTGGTGGCGGCGACGCCGGAGTTTACAGTCAGGCTATTGATTTCGAAATCAGCACCAAGGGTGTTAGTGAGATTGCCCGGGGTGGTTGCAGCGAACACCACATTCGAGTTGTAGCCGGGAGCGGTGGCGGTGACGGTAGCGCCTGAGTCGGAATACCACTGGGCGGTGTTCCAGACGGAGGTGCTGCCTTTCCAAAAGTGGCTGTTCACAGCATCACCAGCAGTACCGGCGGCAGTGGTCAACTGGAGGTTGTTGCCCGAAACACCTAAACTGAAGACCTGACGGAACGCCCTAGTAGTATTGAGCACGGCATTTCCTCCATTGGTTAGAAGACCCGTTGATTGGATGATGTTGTAAGCACCCGGGGTAGGCGCGGTACCAGACAAGCCTCCAAGCTGGTTGACGTTGACCACCACAGCCCCTGCAGCGCCGAGGTTGGTGGTGCCTGCGACCGTAATCACGTCCGTCGTGTTAGTGCCATTGCCGAGGTCGAAATGGAGGTTGTTGGTTCCCGCTAGGCCGGAGCTAAGCAACGTGCTACCAAGGCCAAAAGTGCCGACTGAGCCGTTGCGGAGGTCAATGCCGCCTGCGGTGGTGAGGCTGACCGCGCCGCCGAGGCTGCCGGTGCCGCCGATGGCGCCGCCGGATACCGTCACGTTTCCGGTTGCGCCGCTGGAGTTGCCATTGAAGAGTAAGGTGCCTGCGGAGACCGATGTAGTGCCGGTGTAGCTGTTGGTGCCGGAGAGTGTCCAAGTGCTGGTGTTAGCCTTGGAGACATTCATGAGCCTTCCGCCCGCAGAGTTCAGGATATTTCCTGAAATCAGGTTGCCGCTGGAGGTGCCGTCTAACTGAAGCGTAGTCGTGCTTCCGACACCAGCGTCATTGGCCTGCTGCACGTTGCCGGTGACGGTCAGGGGCGCTGTGATTGGATTCAACTGGGCATTCCAGTTGCCAGCATACGCCGCCTGGAGAGTAACGTTCACATTGGCAATCTGGAGCCTGTAGCCGTTCGCGCCGGTCACTTGGAGCCCCCCACCAGTCGAAGCTACAGCACCCTGACTAAAATTCAAATTTCCCAACTGGATGATGCTGCCGGTCTGCGTGCTGGAGCTAGTGCCGCCGTTGGCGATGCTATTGTTGCCGACGAACACCCTCATGTGAAACCGGTTATCAGAGTTTGTAACGCCTTCGATATTGCTGAAGTTTAAGTTGACTCCCGGCCGGGTGAGCGGGGTGGCGGAGTCATCCAAGAACTTGATGCTATTCGCAGTTGAGTTCAGAGAAACTTGGTTCTGATTCAGCGAGGTGAAGGGGGAAAGCGCCTGCATGCCCTGAAAAACCAGAAAGCCAGAAGGTGAACCATAGCTCAATGTCGTCGCGCCGGTGTAGGTGTTGGTGCCGGATAATGCCCAAATACTGGCGTCGCCGGCCTTGGTAAGACTGACGGTAGAACTCGTCCAGTCGCTGATGTTGCCGGAGAAAGTGTTGGCGCTGCCGGCATAACTGCCGCCCAAGGAAAGCGTCCTAGCACCCGCCGCGCCGGAAAAGGCTAGGTTTTGCTGAATGGTCAGCGCCCCGGTGCCGTTGTTAGATAGCGGGGCGGAGATGGCGGAATTAATGGTGAAAGGGCGGAGGGCAAAGGTTTTCGCGCCACCACTCCAATTGAATCCATTCGTCCCCAAATTAATGGCGTTCGACGAATCCCCGAGGCTGCCGAAGCCCATTGAATAGAAGACATTCACCGTGCCCGTGAAGGTATTGTTGGTATTACTGAACGTAAAACCGTCAGCAGTGGTCATATTGAGGGTGCCGTTGCCAGAGAGCACGCCCGTGGTGGTGCCGCCATTGGTAAAGGAAAGAACGGCACCCTCGTTCACGGTGATCGAGCGGTTGTATGTATTCACGTCGTTCGGATTCCATGTGGCCGCGCCATTGACCGTGATCCCGCCGGTGCTGGCACCGAGGTTAGTATCCGCCGTGGTGGTCAGTGTTCCTGCATTGAGCACGATACCGCCGGAGAAGTTACTGGTGGTGGAGCTGAGAGTGAGGGTGCCGTTGCCGGACTGTACCAAGGTCACCGCGCCGCCATTGTCTCGGATTGGAGCACTGATGGTTATGTTGCTGTTTCCGCTGGTGA
>JANOKJ010000096.1:0-48117 GCA_031419275.1 Akkermansiaceae bacterium
TGAAGAACTCGATGCGGGCGTCACAACGATGGAAGAAGCGACATCACGGTATTGCCGGGTTGAAAAATCCAGTAAACGCACGGATCCTGCCATGCTTCAACTCGACCCCAAGACACTGAAGCCAAAGGGGCTGATGATGAAAGCCTTGAACACTCTTGAAGAAGGATTTCTGAACTGGGATAAATTTCCGGTTGAGACAAGGCTTCAGGCAATACAGCGGGTGCGTGAGGTCATCTCCAAAATGCCAAAAGAATGTGCATTCAAAGAAGTCTGATAGAAATGATTTTCAATTACATTCAACGCTGTAGGCATCCAACCAAACCCGTAGCCCCAAATCAGTCGGTCATTTTTCAGAAAACGAAGAAGTCGTCGCTCTCTTCTTTATCGGACGATTCATTTTTTTCATTTAATACAGGCAACACTTGGAACGGCGCTCCCATGACGACTTGTGCTTTGTTACCGTCATAGATGGATGCTTTGTCGTAGTGAATTTCACGAATGCCGCTAGGTCCCAGATCGGCTAGTTGGTAATCCCATGGGGCTAGTGCTTGCGATATCAGTTGCCGCAATCCTCGTGCTCCTGATGGGTGGTTTATCGCAATATTAGCCAACTCATCGATGGCTTCATCGCTGAAAATCAACTTTGTGCCGTGACGTTCAAATTGCTCAATTTTTCGACTAAGGAAACTAATTTTTGATTCTTTCATGATTTTAACCATGTCGGATTTAAGTAGTTGGCCCATCGCTGAAAAGCGACTGAAGCGACCTACAAATTCAGGTATTAATCCAAATTTGATGAAATGCTGCGCTTCGATTTTAGTCGTGCGGGCGCTATCAGAGATCGGAATCGGAGAAGGGTTAAATCCGATGATCGGAGTCGCCAACGGAAAGCGAATTTTATCCATGCCAACGAACGCACCACAACCCACATGTAGAATCTTTGCGGTGTTGAGGTTGTCAGAAACTTTTCCGCCTTCGATAATTTTAAGACAATCGGCCTGGGTCATTCTGTGGTATCGTCCTGCCTCACTTCCGTCGTCCACAAGCTTATCGATCTCATCCCAAATCACCAAACATGCCGGTGTGCTGTCGTCATCTTTGACTAATTTTTGCTCCATGTCACTGATGACAGATTCCATATTTCTACCTCGATAACCATTAGGTGTTAGATTTGTGCAATCGATTTGGTAAAAGGGAATTTTAAGGTAAGCGCAGAGAACTTTGATCATTTCAGATTTTCCTGAGCCGCTTGGGCCAGCAATTAATGTGTGATTATCGGGCCATGCCGCCTCTCCATTCGAGTCTGCCACTGCGCATGCGTGCAGATGACAGTAGCAAGCACTGGCCAACGTTCGTTTTGTTTCATCTTGTCCAATTATGAATTGATCAAGATGTGCGACGATCTCAGCCGGTGATGGGATTTTATCAGGTGGTTTTTCGGGTTGCTTTTTCAGAGGCTGAACTATCGGTTTTGGAATATTCTTAGAGATCATAATACGGTTTGATTTTAAGTTAAGGATACGATTCAACAATGACTGCTAATGATACGGCACTTCGATCTGATCGATGAGAGGTCTGATCGATTTATTGATTTTTTTGAGTTGTTGGTAAATTGCACTGCGTGTCAGACCGAGCTGCAATCCAGCAGCAGAGACTGATAGATTTTGGATCAATACGAGGTGAGCCACCACATGATTGGAATGTGATATGGTTCCAGATTTCAGCGTCATCGATAGTGCCCTTTCTACCGCAGTTCGCATCCGATCTGCCGGCCACTCATAGTGCTGAAGATTGCTGGGGTGATCTAAGATCCCCTCAGGTGCGTCATTGATTTGAATGGTTTTTGGCGACTTCTGAATTTTTTGCAGAAATCTTCGCTTAATGAAGCGTAGAGCTATCGCCAAACTTCTTGGTGCGTTCCAAGGCTCTGTATCCTTGTTCAAATTTCGCTTGTGCTTTACGTACCAGCGAAGAGCGAGAATCACGGCTTCTTGCCTTATGTCATCCTCTGCTCCTCTCAATACTCCCTGTAAAACACCAGGTCTCATTTTTTGTTCAGCGTACAATGCTAGTTCTTCAGCCATTCTTTCTAAATCGTCAGACAGCTCATTCGAGTATGATTTGCTTTTGTCTGACTTCCGATTGTGTGTATTTATATTTTTGCTTTTCATTGCACCCGAACCTTTGATTCTCGGTCACAGCGGTTTGAAAAATACGCTGTGACTGGATCCGGAGAACGCTTGCGCAAACTAGGCTGCTAATATTTCTTGGATTTTCGGTTGATGCTTTTTGTGTCCACCAACGACTGATTTTAGATTTGAAAATATCTGATCCAAGCATTCCGAATGGGTATGCCCGCTCAGTGTCAAAAATTGCTTATCTCGATTTTCTTTGGCCATACCGATCAACATTGCACCAAGTGTGGATTGCACAAAATGAGGCTGATAATTAGGATCACATGGTCTACCATTGAATAGGGCTGATGTCCTGAATGGAGGAATATGATTCGCTACGATAACTTTTTGAGCGCTGCGTAATTTAGGCTTGAGTCGTTGCCTCACCGAATTGGTGGATTGCTTTCCCAGTTCCTTCATTTTTCGATAGCACTGCCATTTATTCAGGCTTTGGAAGTCGTGAATGCTGTAGTGATCAGGACTACGAATATCCTTAGTTCTTCGACCACGCCACTGTCCATCAGCCCAACCGTCTCCGCCGATCAGGAATGTGTGATTACCTAAGTCAATGGCACCGCTCGCTGAAAGATGATGGAGATTTGAAATTTGACCACATGAGCGACTGATTTGTTGAATCGTCTCGAAAATCGAGCTGCTGTAGTAGTCATGATTTCCGAGCGTGATGTAGAGAGGCTTGCTTCCGCATGCTTTAGCGAGAATCGCGAGGTACTCTGGAAGATTGTTTGAAGACGCAATGTCACCCGTAATTAGTGCGATATCGAATTCTGAATCCTCAAGTTCACGCAGGAACCCTGCCGTGTGCTTACTATCGGCCTGATCAAGATGAAGATCAGTCATCCAGCAGATTTGTTTTGATGTTTTATGTTTAGATTTGTGCTTCTGGGTCATGGGTATGGTGTTGTTGTTACCCTACTGACGCCAGTTATTGCTGTGTTGTACAGTGCCTATCTGAAAAAAATAAAAAATAATCCCGCTGTACAAATCTACCGTATTTGCGTCAGATTGATATGAGCACCGTTTATCACTATCAAGGCAGAGGTCATCTCGCGCCTTCGAACTCCCCTTCCCCACAAGCTATTCAAGCCGATCCCGGATCCGTATTTTGGATTGTGGGTCATGGACAGCCACGAACCAACATCGCGTTTTGTCGTATGTTTATTTTTGATGCATGGGGGATCTTCGTTGCAAACCCTTACAGACGATACGATGATCACTACACGCGCACCTGCTACGCAGAATTTTTACCACAGGATATGTTCCTCTATCACGAGGTGCATATTTACACGGTTCCTGAAGAATCATGGATGTTTAGATTCGTATAGTCAGCACTTATCGTAGATCACGAGTTTCCGGACAAGTGTTGATATAAGTAGCTATGTCGCACAAACCTTCGCGTGATGTCATCTGAGCAAAGACCATGCAGGTAAATTGCTGATCAGAATTCAATTTAACCAGACACCCGTGATCGTGGATATTATTTGCAGAAATTTTGGGTGGCGGATTCGGAAATAAGTAAAGTAGACTGATTATTTTGGCAATTTGGCTGTATCTAAAACGTGGTTTTGTGCCTATATTGGCGATTTTATTTGGCGGATATTTTCTGCGGCGTGCTTTTCGACATTGTTCTTCACCTGCGGAACCGGGGGTTTGGTTATTACTTGTGGCCGCGATGTTGATCGTTGTGGCAATTTATGCGGCTTTCCCGATCGCGGAATTTATAGGAACTTGGGTTTCTCGCTTTTTCATGCCAGCGTCAACTGGGATTCCTCCGGTTTCCTATTTGCTTGCAGAGCGATACGAGCTCAAGCGCCAATGGGAGAAATCGTTGGCTGAGTATCAGAAGATCATACATTATCACCCAAAAGAGTTACCCGCCCACCTCGGGCGTATGCGGGTCATATTGCGCGGTTTTAACGATATAAAAGTTGCAGAAAGCTTTTTTCAAAATAGCTTGCAGCAATTTCAAGAATAGGAATAGCGTGATACTCTACATAAAGTGTGGGAGCAATTGTATGCGGAACGACAGACAAGAGAATGTTGAGTGGTTCGGATTTGATAGTTTTAGTCTAACACAAGTGTCCTATAGTAACTACAAGAGCATCAATTCGTTAGGATCTGAGGCAATATAACAGCAAATTCCTAGCAGTCAGCAGGACTTAAGTGCCTCGATGAGGTAGCTAAGTTCCCCAGTAATCTCATCCTCAGTATCCACGGTCTCAGCAATTTCCTGACGAATCGCCTCACCGAATTTCTGACGCATACGGTGGATAGCAACCTTAACAACCCCTGGGCTAATTCCCAGTTCAGCGGCAGCATTGGCTTGCGAAAAACCTTCGACATCGCCCATCAGCCATGGCTTGAGCCCTTCGAAGTATTCTGGCTTTCCAAACAGTACGAACGAATCACGCACGACATCCAACCCTCGCTCCATCACCGCAAGCGCCCAATGGCGGTCAAACCATGCATCGCCGACTTCCGCTGTGGGGTCGGCGATGGAGAGTCCGGGCGAAGTCTCGCTGCCTGCGGACTCAATTGATTCGATGATTACATCACCGCCGCGCTTCTGGCGTCCCTCGGCACGGCGGTGATCGGAAAGGAAATGCTTGAGAGCACCTGACAGATAAGAACGGAAACAGCCTCTGTTAGGATCGGCATTTTCCAGAGTTTTCCCCGCGAGAAGCCGTGAGAAGAACTCCTGGGTTAGCTCGCGAATTTGGTCGTCATTTCGCCCCTCGTGAAGCAAGAAACGATAGACCCGAGTCCAGTAAGCCTCGCACAGATCGCCAAGTGCAGCGCGGGCTTCGGGTGCTTCGCCCTTCGCGCGCATCACCATGGTCCAACGTGTGGTGAGAAACGCGGGGTTTACTTGAAAGGACGTCGATCTGATTTCGTTCATGAGGATTCAGGTGTTAGATTCGGATTTTTCAATCGTATGCCTCCGTCACCACCGCCCTTAAGACGAGTTGCTCTGCGGCATCATTACTTCCCTTGCTCTTGGTTGCGATTACATACTCTGAAACTCCTTCTTCAGAGAAAACGATTTCTTCGGGAAGTTTCTCCTCGAACTGCCATTCACAGAAATCCATATCGACGTTGACCTTGCGATTCTGTTCCCACTGACACACGGCGATCAGCCAGGCTCCGTCCTTTCTGGGAGCTGTTGTCCCGATGAATAAGTGCGTCTTGTAGTGCGAAAATTCGCCTTTGACACCTACTTTCACATGGCTGGAGATCCCTCCCACGTGAGTGGTTTGCAATCTGTTTTCGTCAGCAAAATCAACGAGAGAATGAATCAGTTGGAATTCAACCTTTAGATGAGAATTCAATACCAAGGGAATCTTCACTTCAGGTAAGCCATGATGCCAGTCGATGGAAATCGGCTTGGTTGGTTCGGCATCTTTAGTCGACTTCTGCGATGTCCCATCCGACATAAGCGTGTAATTCTGCACGATGGTGTGCGTGGGGATAGGGAGAATATTTTCAGCAATACCGCCCAACAGAACTGGCCCTCCGATGGTCAGAATGATCACCATCAACAGGGGAATCCCAAGGCCAGGCTGGAAGCGCGTGCCATCCTTACGCTCGGCGCCCATTACCCATCGATAGATGGCTCTGACCAAAACCCAGGAAGAGCAAGAGGATAGGCCAAGCCGTAGTTGCGAAGATCGCGCTGCCAAGACCGGCTTTTGCTCCACCCGAACGGCGGATTTCACCAAGGGCGATGGCACCGAAGATAACCCCACTAAACGCAGATAGAGGAGCTGCCAAAATAAGTAGGGAGACCACAATCTCTATCGACGTGCTTCCTGTATCGCCCCCCGCCTGAAGGATTTTCATGTTACTTCGTCCACAACATCGCGAGGATGCAATACGGCACTTTTTGCAGAAATGGCTGATTTATCGGTTCGGGAGTGATGGAAGCCGGGTGCAACGCAGCGTCATTGGCCAGCGTTGCAAGCAATCAGGCATGTATGGACTGAAGAAGGTGCCAGCGCTGTCATGGCGCTGCGCTGTCTCAACACAGGAAGTCGCCTCAAGACCTTATGGAGTTTCCGCCATTCCAAACTCGTAGCATGATGGAATATTTTTGTCATGCAACCTTACTGTTCCTGTCTGAAATCAGAAAATGAGCTGACGCGGGGGGCTTTGCGTCCTATGGTGTTGGAGATAACGACAAGGGCGCGACCGGAGGGATTGTATTGCCAGACGGTTTCGCAGATGGAGTAAGTGGTCTCATTACCTTTGATGAAATAATTCAGCAGAATGGGATAATCGCCCCCTTCTGAGCGGGGCGCATCGACGGTTTCCGAACTATCCGGATTGAGTGAAAGGGCTTGAACTCCGATTTTTCCTGCGATGGTTTTGTCTGTCAGATTGATCCAGAGCATTTGTCCGAGTTTGAGAGGTTCATTGGCGGTACTGACGAGTTTGATGCTCACGGGGGCAATCTTGTTATCGGGATCACTGGATATGATGAGATAGAAGTCGCTGTGGGTTTCCGGAATCTCGACCGAAGGAGCATCGGCCGAGACCGTTTTTGGGTCTATGACTTTTCCGCTCAGTAGGCGGAGATGAATATTTCCCGGAGCTAGCTTGTAAACCGGAGAAAGATTCATGTGAGGCAGACTGACTTCCTGAGAGCTAGTGCCGTCAAACAAGTGAAGAGTAACCGGCGCATCGGCGGGACGATCTGGAAATACGATGCGGCAGGTGCGCTGAGAGGATTGCTGACCAAAAGCGATACTAAAATTTGAGAGAATAAGCAGAGCAAGGGGAATAAACTTCATACTTTGGATGCTCTTACAAGTGACAGTGCTTGTCATCTGAAATCGCGAAAAAATTAAATTTTAGGCAATTTTCACCTGTATGCCCGTTCGCCGAATTTTCACACCATGACAATTCTGCCAATTTGTTTGATCTTATCCGCCGACCTAATTTTCTCCCACTTCTGGGATTAAAAAATACAACTCGTCCAGATAACTGAAGCCACTCTAGAGAAACGTTCTAACGGCACGACGACGCATCTTCAATTTATTCTCAGTCCTAGGTGAAAAAGCAAATTCCTAGCATTGCAGAGATGTTGAACCATTTCCAACTCCTCGGTGGGACTAAAAAGTTCAGCCTGTATCGGCTGGTGGCGGATATACGGACACAAGCCTCCGGTTGCATCATCGGGGATAGTGGCGGTACACTTCGGATAGATCGATTGATTGGATGGTTTCATATCATCCTATTACTGGGCTATCACACAGGGAAGGTTACAGGTTTGTGAAATTTTTTACAATGAATCACACACTGCGGTTCTAGGATTAACAAATACATCTCGTCCAGAGAACCGAAGCCACTATCGAGAAACGCTGAAACGGCACAAATCCCAAGACCTGACTCATCTCAGTTTTAGTAAGGATAATCAGAGATAGCGCTTATTCTCAACTTCCCTGCTTCCAGCCGCTTCCTTAGTCGTCGAAGTGATTTCTTTGATGACTGTAAGTCCGGCTTATTCTTGCCGATGCGGGTGGTGTAGCTCCCCTGTCCATAAACGGCAGGTTGGAAACGTCCGGATTTTGTGCGGACGGTATAGAGGATTTCACCAGACTTTTCCTCAATGACCTGCACAACAGGATTTTGCAAACCTTTGAAAATGAGTTCCGGAAGATAACCGACTATTTTTCGACCATCGTTTTGCTCCATTTTAACGGTGATGGGCCAGCCCGGGTATTGCTTGTTGTTGTTCGCTTTTGGAAATCTTGGCCAGCATTCGAAAGTGATCGTGCGGTCCGCTTTGTGAAAACGGGCAATGCCGTAGCCATCGCCGCGTTGCTCCGGGTTTGCGACATCCGGCGGATTCGCATAGGCCAACATGGTGATTTTATTTCCCAGTCCATCATGGTAATCTCCCGTCCATGGCAAAGGGCTGTTAGGAACCGCGTTTGGTCCGGCCTTTTCATCAAGAGGATGCCACCAACGACCATAAATGGTATTGACCAAAGCGGGACTGGTGAAGGTATACGGCCCGTCGCCGAATGCATCGACCCCTTGTTTAGTGACCACTGCAAGATGTTGATCTCCACAAAGATGAACCGCCCAGCAACGGCGGATTTCCTTAAGCGCTCGGTTGCGTGGTGTCTGTGGCCAACCGTTGCAATCGAGGTCCGCCAACAAGCGACTATTTCTTCCACCGTGCATGTGAACCGCACCACAAAACGCGGTTTGCGATAACACGACCTTCATCTCCGCGCCCGTCCAATCCAGCCCCCATTCATGGAGAAATGTTTCCTGCCTCTTTCCTAACAATTCCAGACCGTGTAGATCAATCGTCTTGGGATTGTACGCGGGATCATTGATGTGATCCGGTCGGTTACCCATCTGAGGAATGTTACCCATGGGTCCGGACTTGAATTTTCTGTCTTCAAGAATGGCGAAATCGATACCGCCCAACTTGAGATGAGTGAAATGCACGGTGATCCCGCTATCCAGAGGAGCCGGGTCAACCGGATCCGGCAGGTTCCACATCTGCTGCCGCTGCACCATGTTCACGTATTCGATCGGATAACAATATCCCCCGTCATCCCCATTCTCCCCGCGGTTGGATTTTTTTCCACCCGCTCCCCATAAGTTGGCCTGTCCGATGTCATGATCATCCGTGATACAAATGGTCGGTCGGTCCCGCATCACATCACGGAACTGCAATCCAAACTCGATCCAGCCGGCAGTGTGCTCGGTGTGACGGTAGGTTTGATCGCCGGCAAAGAACAGCAGGTCGGGATCATGGCGCAGGATGTCCTCGATGATTTCGGGTCGCAACCCAGTGGTGCGGCTGGAGTTGCACGACATATTCGCAATGACGATATCGCTTTTGTCTTTGGGATCCTTACGAATCGAGCCCTCATAAATCGCCTGTTCACCATGGCGAACTCGGTATTTCACCGTTTCCCGCGCGTCCCAGTTTTCGATACGAAAATGAGCGCTCCAACCAGGATAGATGACTTGCGTTTTCGCGACTTCGGTCCATTTGCCATCACGTTGGAATTCAAGCCTGACCTCGCGCGCCTCATCCGGCATGAGCGGGAAAAGTTGTGCGGTGAGTTTCAAAACTCCCCGGTCATGCGCATAGAGAGTGAAAGCCAACACCTGATCACGCGGCACGTTCATGTCAGGCGGAGCTGAGTTTTTTCCTTTGAACTTCTTCGTCCACCACTCACCAGTTGCCAGCGAATCAAGTTGAGAAAATTTTTCACCAAAGGGCAATGGGGGCTCTTCCGAAACCTGTGCGAGAGGGTTTCCTAACGAACTTTGGCAAAAGACCAAGGATAGAGTTACGAGTATGAGAGGAAGAGAGAAATTCATAAAGGTGAATGTAAGATCCCGTATGGATGAACACTATCATTTCTTAGTATCAGGAGAAGTTGACTTGTCTAGCAATCATCCCCCTAAAATTATCAAGTATCGCATGTAAGAATTGATGCTTTCTTAACACCGCTTGACATGCTCTTGGCACTTCACTCCTATGGAGATCCATTCAATGCAACATCGTTCAAAAAAACTGGTCATCGTTGGTGGTGGCCTCATCGGTCTTAGCACCGCTTATTATGCCTTGAAAGAAGGCTATGAGGTTACCGTGTTGGATCGTAACGGACTGGACGGGAGCAATTGTTCATCCGCCAATGCCGGAATGATCGTGCCGAGCCATTTCACCCCGCTCGCCGCTCCGGGAGTGATTAGCAAAGGTCTGCGTTGGATGCTTGATAAGGAAAGTCCGTTTTATGTGCGGCCGCGTTTGTCGCTTGAGCTTGCGCGTTGGGGATGGTTGTTCTGCCAACATGCGAATCAGGAACACGTCGATGCCGTTAAAAGCATCCTGTGCGAGATGAACATGGAAAGCCGCCGCTTGTTTCAGGAACTCTCCAAAGAAGAAGATTTCGGCCTTCAATCCCGTGGCTTGCTGATGCTTTGCGAAAGCCAAAAGGCGCTGGATGAGGAAGCCGAAGTCGGGGAACAGGCACGCGCGCTCGGACTGAATACAAAACTGTTAGACTCAAAAGCCGCCGCCTTGCTCGACCCCGGCATCAACATGAACATCGCGGGCGCGGTGCATTTCGCCGACGACTGCCATCTCGATCCTGCTCGATTTCTCGCATCACTGCGCCGCCGGATATTACAAATGGGCGGAGAGATCATCCACGACTGTCCGATTGATGAAATCACCTTCCGGTCAGGAAAAATCAGTTCGGTATCCGGTTCTAACGGAACTTTCGAAGGACAGCAGTTCGTGATCGCCGGTGGCGCATGGAGTCCGGGAATCCTCCGGCAGATTGGTCTCCGTCTGCCCATGCAGTCCGGCAAGGGCTATTCGCTCACCCTCCCCAACCCGACCCAGTTGCCACAGCTCTGCTCCATCCTAACAGAGGCAAAGGTCGCGGTCACACCCATGGGCAACTCCCTACGTTTTGCCGGCACCATGGAAATCGGCGGACTGGACACCGAGATCAATCCCGCCCGCGTGCGCGGCATCATCAAGGCCGCCACACGATATTTTCCCGATTTCAAGATCAGCGATTTCGACGGGATCGAGCCATGGGTCGGTTTGCGCCCCGTATCACCGGATGGCATGCCATATCTTGGAAAATTACCGCATCTAGACAATCTCGTGGTCGCCACAGGCCATGCGATGATGGGACTCAGCCTCGCTCCCGTCACCGGTAAACTCGTGGCGGAAATCCTAACAAATCGCCCTCCATCCATCGCGCTCGGCACTCTTGCTCCGGATCGTTTTTCCTAATTGAATTCGCATCTCCTCATGAAACTCATCGAATCCCACACCATCGGCGAACCCACACGCATCATCGTTTCCGGTGGTCCGGATCTCGGCACAGGACCGCTTTCCGAACGCGCACGATTGTTTCGTGAACAACACGATCACATCCGCCGCGCCATCTGCCTCGAACCACGTGGACACGAGGCCATCGTCGGCGGACTGCTTTGCGAACCGCACGCGCAGGGCTGCAACTTTGGGATCATCTTTTTCAACAACGCCACCACTTTGGGCATGTGCATCCATGGCACCATCGGGCTGATGGTCACGCTCGCCCACCTCGGCCGCGTTAAACCCGGCGCTAAATGCCGCATCGATACACCCGTTGGCGTGGTCGATGCCAGCCTTTCTAACAATGGCCGGGTTTCCGTTACCAACGTCCCCTGCTATCGACTGAAAAAGGATGTTGTCGTCGAACTTCCCGGCTGGGGAAAAATCCGTGGCGATGTCGCATGGGGCGGCAACTGGTTTTTCCTCATCGACGGACAAGGCCCTGAAATTACTGAAACTAACATCCCTGCCCTCTGTGATTTTTCCACGAAGGTCTGCGAGGTGCTCAAGCAAGCGGGAGTCACCGGCGATGATGGATCGGAAGTCGATCACGTTGAACTTTTTTCTCCACCCACCGATCCCGCACATTCAGACAGCCGTAACTTCGTGCTTTGCTCGGGTGGCGCATACGATCGCTCGCCATGCGGCACAGGTTTCAGTGCAAAACTCGCTTGCCTGGCAGCCGATGGCAAACTTGCTCCCGGCGCGATTTGGCGGCAGGCGAGCATTCTGAATCAGGTTTTTGAGGGCCACTATGAAAACCTCGAGGACGGCACGATTTTACCACACGTCACAGGTCGAGCTTGGGTCAATAGTGAGACCACCCTGCTGTTCCAAGCAGATGATCCGTTTCGGTTCGGATTTGTCTAGAACTGGTTTCGACTGTGTCAAACTTTGCTATTAGCGCCTATTGTTCAGGGCCATCAAGCTAGGGGTAACAAGTCACATGCTTTCCGCAATAAAACTGATTCATTCGCATACATTCGTGGTTTTCTTTCCCTAGCTTGATCGGCGTTGCGGAACGTGACGCGTTTATGTCTGGTCATCCCGCTGCGTGATGAGGCGCTTTTATTGGATTTGAAATAGTGTGTAATACTTTATTAATAAAACGTGATGCTTTTTTGATTGTTAGGAGCATTTAATTATATCCTGCTGATCAATATGGTAAATATAGCTTCATCCCGATACATCAAAGTAGCGCTCATTGGGCTAGTAAGCGGCATAGCTTGCGCGATTATATTGAGCCAGAAGGATGAAAAATCCAGCGATAGCTCAGACAATCTGACGAATCAGCATCGATATGCGAAAACTAGAGAGCCATCCATCGAGGCATCAGCCGCGGTTCTTACATCAAAACCTAATCAATCACGTCAATATGTCGAACTGCCCGCTGATGGCATGGCACGATTCATCCAAAATAACGTTCAACGTCATATGTCTCGGCAATATATTGACCAAGGTTCTCTCGATGAGACTCTCATCCTGTTAGGAGCGACGAAAGAACAGTGCTCCCAGATCAAAGAGATCTTCAACGCCGCAGAACCAAAAGTTTCGGAGTTGGAAAAATCCCACACAAAGCTCGGAGAGATAACGGCCGACCACATCAGTTTTGACAGAAGGGGCATGATTGAGCCGATCAACCAACTGATCGAAGGCATACAGGATGAGATCCGCGGTGTCCTCCCTGGACAAGCTTCGGAGACGCTCATTTCAGCACTCGATTTGGAGAATAAATATTATCCGATGTCAGTTCTGACGTCCCCTGGACATTTTGAGATCGTGCGAGGGAATAATGCGCTGATAGCTCATATGATAAGTAAATCACATGGCTCGGGCTGGGGTATAGACTTGAATCAATACAGGGATGATGGAACGCCCATCCCTGCAGATAAAGTATTTGGAGAGCAATGGGCGCTACTCCTCAAAGGCAAAAATCTATTGCCGAAAGACGCTCCGGAAGAAGGTGTCTTTTGATGATTTTAGGTACATGATGAATTCATTTTTCATTTCTCCAAACACACACAAATATCATGAACAAATCGCCATTCACCACACAGCTACTCATAGGTGCGGTCTTTTTCGCCATCGGCATGACGACAGTCTTTGCGTTGAAGGATAAAAATCCGTCTCGAGAGGGTCAGGAGGCGGTTGCTGTAGTTGTTAAAACTGCCAGACCTCACGACTCCAGCCACAGGCTGATGCAGGAAGATACCTCGGACATTCCAAGACCTGTGGAAAATGCATCAAACATCGTGAGGCCGAGGAGCGAGCTCATCATGAACATCAAGAGCCTGTTTACCAAAGACGATATGCAATTAAGCCGAATGAAGGATGCTCTGGACATTTTGGGTGCCACGGAAGATCAGAAAAATCAGATCCGTGCGCAGCTTAATTCGACCGCAGAGGAGATGAATTTGGCTTTAAATTCGAATACGAAGAATACCGAAGTGAGTCTCATACCCGGAGAGCAACAAATCATGCATGAGCCAGCCTATGATGCGAATGATTTCATAATAAAAAAATCAAGACTGAGGTGAACTATAATGCTGTCAACGAGACAACGAATGGGTTCATCCGTCGGAATCAGGATAAGATCCGATCTATCCTTCCAGCAGACAAAGCCTCGCTGCTGAATGCCGCCATCGACTGGACAGAATGTTATAGCTATAATAACCAATCGTTTTCCATTTCCTCTCGCTCAAAATAATTTTCGTTATTCGCCCCCCTTTTCCCCTTTCCAGACCGACTCTTCAATATATTTACCGCCCTAGGTGAAAAAGCAAATTTCTAGCATTCATTCAAACCATCGGAAATCCGGACCACATCGCCCAACTCGCCGCTTTCCTACTTTCAGATGCCTCATCCTTCATCACCGGCCAAATCCTTCACACCGACGGCGGGTTGTCATCGATCCGGACGTTTTGATTTGCCGTTTCCGGAAACACGCTATTACGGAGCGACGTTCTTGTAGGGGTGATTGGCCGGAAGTTGCGCTACCAAGCCCCACTTATGGGCGAGGTAGCCTTCGATCTTCTGACGTGTTTCTAGGGTGGCATCATCAGGAACTATAATAAATTCAGCCAATCCACCACTAACAGTCTGGATGTTACCACCTTTTGCCATCAATCTCAGATTGGCGCTGAAATCCGTATAAGGCGTCACATAGCTTGTGCTCGCTTTCTCCACTCCATCCACGTAACCTTTTCGGGATTTGGTGCCTCCATTATCATAGGTTATGCCATAGACGGATGGCCCATTATAAGGAGAACCGGAAAACGCTACGGCATTGTCAATACTGCAATTAAACTGACTCGAACTGCCTGCCCCTAGTGATATATATCCAGTTGTACCATTCGCCCCCCATGCAGAGGCGGCCCCGTATGATGCTGAATCGTACTGCATAACCGTATAAACTGAGAACGTGCCACTGGGGATATTTTGCAAACTGGATTCCATGTAGTCCGATTGAAAATTGAGGACATTCACCCCATTCATGCTTCGTGAGCCAGTCGTTGGCTGTAAGGTTGCTGTTCCTTGCCTTTGATGCCGACCATTGCCGCTCTTATCATCCCAACGATACACCGTAGCCGCATTGTCGGTATGGATGGTAGAGGCATCCGCCGCATCGTACCATGCCGCACATACAAGCTGTGCCGGAGTCCAACCTGTGAAGCTTTGCAACGCAACCGACTTGTCCGGCTCGCTGACTGCAACAACCGTTGCTACTTTCGGAGTATCGACAATGGGCGGATCTACCTTCGGAGAATTGACGACAGCTGCAACCACCTTTGGAGAATCGGCAATCACCGTAGCTTCACTTCTCATCTTGAGCACTTCCCGAATGAGTTTGTTTTGAACTTCGATTGGCAAATGGTTAAGGCTCACAAAGCTCTCGATGCAAGCATTGATATCCGTTCCATCTGTCGACTTCGCCAGCTTGAGAGTATCGTAGATCGCTTCCCGCTGTCTAGTATCACTCGTTGTGGAAACCCTTTGGAGCAACAGATCCAAATCGCTCTTGTCCATCATCACTTTATTGATTCCATGGGGCCCGGCCAACGCAATGAGCTCGTTGGAGCGACTTACTAACAGTTGTTTCTCTCCATAGTTGTACAACATCCAACCTGCCGCCGCAAAAATGAAAACGATCGCTGACACAAGCCCCGCTATCGCAGCAATCGACCTCTTTCCTGTCGGTATATTCAATTTATGAGCCGTGCCGGCGGGTGAATAGGTATATTTCTTTTTTACCAGCTTCGGGACCGACCTGACATGTTTGCCGGCGGAACTGGCATTCGGTTTGAGTTCATCATGTGGAGACGAAAGTTTCGCAGTCTCATTTTTGGAAGCATCTATTAGAGGATTCACCGCTTCGATTTCTTCAAATCCCAGCCGCCAATGATCCAGAGACTTGGGTTCGACTATTTTGGGAGAGATCAAGTCCAGTGATTTGGACGCACCCGGAATATCCAGAGGGGGACGCTTGGATTTCACGATGCCAAGACTCATTTTCGGTTTGGGGACACTATCGTTCTGTATGAAAACACTCAGAGCCTCGCGTGCAGATTCAGGCCGGTCTTGCGGATAACGGTTGATCAACCACATCACCCAATCACAGAGCCAGATCGGGACACCTTTCCTGAGGTCTTGGATCGGGGTCACCCTATGTTGAAGGTGAGCTGACATTAGTTCTGAACTACTGTTTCCAGTGTAGGGATAAGTTCCCGTCAGTGCGTAATAATACACACAACCCATGGAATACAGATCCGACCTCGCATCGAGTGGCTTGCTTTCGAATTGCTCAGGAGACATGAAGAACATCGAGTCGAAGTCAAACTGATCGACCTCAATCCCGTTCGTGGTTTGGGATCGATACAATGCGGCTAGGCCGAAATCCATCACTTTCACTTGGAATTTACCTGAGGCGAGCCACGTAACCATGATGCTAGACGGCTTCAACTCACCGTGAATCATGTTGAAGTCCTGTGCCGCAATGAGAGCCTCCTGAGTTTGCATGGCAAACTCCCTGAAATCTGGCCAGATGAGAGGAGCACTGGCGATGATTTCATCGAGTCTTCTGCCTGTGATCAATTCCGTGACCACATACGGTTCCGCTCCATCCATCCCCAAATCAAAGATTCTTACGATATGCGGATGCTGCAGGGATGCTATGGCATTTGTTTCTGCGACTATCTGTTTGTTGGTATTCTCGCGCTCTCTCGAATTATCGAATCTGGATAAAATCCTTTTGATCGCCACCTCGCGCCCCATCCGTATGTCATAAGCACGATAAACCGGACAAATGCCTACTTGCCCTATTTTCCCGAAAATTTCATAACGATCTTCCATATAACAGAATGATTCAGGCTAGTCATTATTATGAGCGCCCACAAGAATTAAATGAGTTAGATGACAATTCAATAATATGAATTTATACAATACTATATAATAAATACGTGATACCATATAAATAAATAACCAAAAAACCATGATTGTAGCAACCAAGTGCCTCGCCGCATAACCTAAATGATTATGCATCCCTGTCCTTGGGTGTGACGGTTCGGAACATTCCTCACCCACCGAAACCTGCAATTCCTTCCCCCGCCCGCTCCAATACAGCCGTGAAATCGTCACCTTATGGAGATCTCTTGGAAGAAATCGGCGAACTCGAGTTACAACTCTACGCGAACGATCCCTCGTTGATGAAACCGAAACCCCCTTTCCCTTCCCAGACCGGCTCTTCAGTGTATTCTCCGCCCTAGGTGAAAAAGCAAATTCCTAACATTAGTGAAAACCTCTGCGCAGCTTAACCTAAAATTAATTCAACTTCGGATTTCGGAATTAGTGATATGCTTAAAGTGCGACCGTCATTCAACATAGTCCCATATGTTATGAAGGAACAGGCGGTTGGCGTCACCATCATAAAAAAACGATGCTGCGTGTATATAGCTAGCAGGACTTTTGGGTTGTATTCGAAAATGAGTAAAGCTAGTTAGTTTGGCTGATCGTTATGGTGATTTGGCTGTATTTGAAACGTGGTTTTTTGCCTTTATTGGCGATTTTATTTGGCGGATACTTTCTGCGGCGTGCTCTTGGACCTTGTTCTTCACCTGCGGAACCGGGGGTTTGGTTGTTACTTGCGGCCGCGATGTTGATCGTGGTGGCAATTCATGCGGCTTTCCCGATATCGGAATTTATAGGAACTTGGGTTTCTCGCTTTTACATGCCAGCGGCAACAGAAATTCCACCGGTTTCCTATGTGCTGGCAGAGCAATACGAGCTAGAGCACAAGTGGGAGAAATCGCTGAATGAATATCAGAAGATTATTCACTATCACCCAAAAGAACTACCTGCCCACCTCGGGCGTATGCGGGTCATATTGCGCGGTTTTAACGATGCAAAAGCTGCAGAAAGCTTTTTTCGAAAGAGCCGGCGGCGATTTCAAGAGCAGGAGTCGCTTGATACCCTTCATCAAGAGTGGGAGCGATTGTGTGCAGAGAGGCAGACAAGAGAATGTTGATGGGTTGTATCCAGACACTACGAACTAACCATGTCATCATTTCACGGATGTCCGGTTAAAGTGAATTTCGATCAGCAATTTACCTGCATGTTCTTTGCCCAGGTGTCACCATCATGACAGGAAGACCACACCTGCTATCGATTACTCAACTGGAAAATTCTCCTCGATCCAGCAACAATGGTCTCTTATTGATATTTCGCTTCTATGAACCATAACATAGTGTAACTAAACAGTGGTCGAATTTACTGGATCATATCCATGATTTTATGGAGATTCTGTCTATCGCTCATACGAAAAAAACAGTTAGACTGAAAAATGAAACCCATTCTTACTCACTCACTCGCGGTCGCCATTGGAGTATTGGTAACGCTTCTTTTGCGTCCTGCCAGCGACGACAATAAGGTCTCATCTGATGAGACTCAAAAATCCGAACGAATGAAGCGCGCCATGTCCGACTCGATCACTTCATCTTCAGGGAAAGCCTCCCGGCGACAACGCGAAGCTGGACTCTCGGAGAAGATTTCAAATGCAGATTTCGAGCAATGGCTCGCTAGCAAGAAGGGAAATGCTCGCTCGCTGGCCGAGGCTCAGGCGATTGCTGGATTGCTGTCCGGCAAGCCGGAATTGATTCGCCAAGCACTAGAGGCTGATCCTGAAAATCCCCATCTTCTCTACATTGGCTCAACCCTTTCGTCTTTTTCCGAAGAGGAACGCCTATCGCTGAGCGAGCGCCTCTTCCAGAAAGACCCCCAGAATGGATTGGCCGCCTACGTATACGCGGCGCAACTGCTTAAAAGCGGCGATACCAAGAAAGGAATCGAGATCCTGAACAGCTCGCAAGATCGGCTCCGAATGGATTCTTATAACACCCAAACGCAATTGCTGATGGATGAAGCCTACATTGCAACAGGCTTGTCGCCCAGTGAAGCCAAGATACAGAGCGTAATGAGCAGTGGGGTGCCATATTTAGCTGACTTGCAGTCATTGGCCGATTCCATAAAAGATATGGGAAATTCCCTACCTCCCGAAGAAGCTGCTGATCTACGCGCCCTGTCTGCCTCTATGGGCATGCGTCTCAAGGATCAATCTAGCTCGGTCACGTTCATGGACCATCTGATTGGATTAAAATTGGAAGAAAAGACCTTAGCGGAACTGCCAGACGATTCGCCATCGCCCTATACAGGAATGACTGTCGAGCAAGCGAGACAGGCGATCGCAAACGAGCGCGAGGAAATCAACAATCTGACGGAGCAAGCGTCTCTCGATGTCATCATGACAACCCACCCAGAGCTTGTAGATCGCTATTTTGAACGAGTCCGGCTTACGGGGCAATTGGAGGCCTCAAAATGGTGGTATAACGAGACGAGCGGAAAGAAATAAATCCGCACGGATGCTTACCGGGTGATGACGATACCGTCATCAAGGCATATAATTGCGTATCGTGTGAACCTGAAGTTGTTTGGAAGTGGGGTCGTGATAGAAGAACACCATGCTGCGTGCATTCTCGTTGAATCTCCAAGTGGCGGAAAAGAATGGCTGAACTTTTTCATCCTTGCGGAAGAAGAATTCGGCAAAGCAATACGAACGATCGCCTTCAGTTTTCGTTGGCTCCGGAGCAATCATGGTATGGTCGTTCGGCTTGAGTGAAAATTTTCCCGAACCGATGCTTCCAGCTACGTCGACTTTGGTTGCATTTAGCAGAATGTATTTTCCACCATATACAAAGAAAGATTGTGAGTTGCTGGGGGTTTTTCATTGTTATGGGTTGGACTGAAATTTCGCTTCGACCAGTCAATTTCATGCGTAGATTGATACATCTACACTTTGTAACATGATGAATTCATCTGGGTTTTCAAGATAATTGAATATATGTAGTAAATACGAATTTCAATATTTGTCTGTCTTGTCTACAGACCCTTTCATAAAAATTATCAAGTATTACATAAATAAGATCAGTGAATTTAGTGAGCTTGAAGTGCCTCAATGAGATAGCGAAGTTCCCCAGCAATCTCTTCCTCAGTGTCCACGGTGTCAGCAATTTCCTCTCGGATCGCTTCTCCGAACTTCTGCCTCATGCGGTGGATAGCGACTTTAACCGCACCTGGGCTGATTCCCAGTTCGGCGGCAGCATCGGCTTGCGAAAAGCCTTCGACATCGCCCATCAGCCATGGCTTGAGCGCCTCGAAGTATTCTGTCTTTCCAGACTGCGTGAACGAATCACGCACGACATCCAGCCCTCGCTCCATCACCGCAAGTGCCCAATGCCTATCAAACCACGCATCGCCGACTTCCGCTGTGGGGTCGGCAATCGAGAGTCCGGGCGAAATTTCATTACCGGCGGACTCGATTGATTCGATGATTACATCACCACCACGCTTCTGACGTCCCTCTGCCCGACGGTGACCGGAGAGAAAGTGTTTAAGCGCGCCTAACAGATAGGAGCGGAAACGGCCTCTATGTGGATCGGCATTTTCCAGCGTTCTTCCCGCTAGAATCCGGGAGAAGAATTCTTGGGTCAGTTCGCGACTTTGATCCTCATTGCGCCCCTCGCGGAGCAGGAAACGATAGACCGGTGTCCAGTAAGCCTCGCACAGATCACTAAGTGCAGCCTGAGCTTCGGGAGCTTTTCCCTTCGCACGCATCACCATGGTCCAACGTGTGGTGTGGAAAATGGAGTTTGCTTGAAAGGAGGTTGGTCGGATTTGGCGCATGTGGATTAGGGTGCTAGATCCGGATTATCAGTATGAATCAGTCACTACCACCCTTAGGACGAGTTGTTCGGCAGTCTTCGGGTTATTTTTGTTTTTGGTGGCGATCACATAGTTCGAGACTCCTTCTTCAGAAAAAACCAGTTGCTCGGGTAGCTTCTCCTCAAACTGCCAGTCACGGAAATCCAGATCGATGGAGACCTTGCGATTTTGTTCCCACTGGCACACGGCAATCAGCCCAGCCCCGTCTTTGCGGGGAGCGGTTGTCCCTATAAAGAGGCGCGTCTTGTAGGGAGGGAAGTCGCCTTCCGCTCCTACTTTCACATCGCTGGACATTCCTCCTATATCGATAGTTTGCAGTCTATTTTCATCAGCGGCATCGACCAAGGAACGGATCAGTTGAAATTTGACTTCAAAACGAGAATGCAAAGACAAGGGAATCTTCACTTCGGGTAAGCCATGATACCAGTCGATGGCATCCGGCTTGATTGGTTCGGCATCTTCAGTGAACACCTGCGACGCCCCATCTGGCATCAGATTAATGGCTTCGAAAGGAATAGCTCTGTCGCGACTGGAAGCCAACCCAAGGCTTTGGCCACCCGACATCAGATTAATGGTTTTGAAAGGCATAGGGAGAATCACTTTAGCGATAGTGCCTAAAAGCACAGGCCCTGCGATGGTTAGAAGAATCACAATCAACAGGGGAATCCCAAGGCCAGGCTGGAAGCGCGTGCCATCTTTTCGTTCGACGCCCTTTACCCAGCGATACAGAGCCCTGATCAAAACCCAGGAGGGTCCAAAAACGGAAAGAAACATCACGAGAATGAGTGCATTAATCTGCAACTGCGAGCTACCTCCCCAAGATGGTGTCATCATCTTCAGTGGCAACGTCGCCAAGATGAAGAGGAAGAGGATCGGCCAAGCCGTGGTGGCAAAGATCGAGCAACCGAGACCGGTTTTGACCCCACCCGAACGGCGAATTTCACCAAGGCATTTGGCACCGAGGATAAAACCGATTAAAGCAGTGCCCGGAGCGGCCAGCAAACCAAGCACGAACAAAATTCCTCCTAACAGATCACTTATACCTTCCTGCTCAGCTAACCCTGACGACTCAGACTTCTGGATAGAAACTATGATAAATGACGCTACGACAATGATGATGGAAATCACAATACTGATACCTGTTAGAATCGCAGCAGCCAAACTGAAGCGCGCTGCCACCGGCTCTCCTCGCGAGACGACTGACTTATTAGAAGGTGGCGCCGGGTGCTTAGTCACCGCTTCCATCTCACTGCCAACTTCCGCGACAGATTGATAACGTGCCTCCCTTTCCTTTTCCAGGGTGCGCATGACTATGTGGTCGATCCGGACATCCATGCTTGCCTTTTCCGAAGGCAAGGCAAAGCGGCCGATAGGCAGTCCGCCGGTGAGCAGTTCGTAGAGAACCACACCGAGCGAATAGATGTCAGCGCGTTGATCAACATCACCCGGTGTCTCGATTTGCTCCGGTGCCATGTAATGAGGGCTTCCGATTATGGAACCTTGCATAGTCAAGGTCACATCGTTCTGCCTATCTTCGCCGACGAGCTTGGCGATACCGAAGTCCGCGACTTTGATGCGACCTTTGGAATCAATAAGAATGTTTTCCGGTTTAATGTCGCGGTGAAGAACGCCTTCTTCGTGGGCGAACTTAAGAGCCGAGCAGAGATGCTGAACCATTTCCAAAGCCTCGGTTGGGGTAAAACGGCCGGCTTGCATCGCCTGACGGAGATTCACACCGTCGACATATTCCATCATCAGATAGCAGTACGGTCCGGCGGTGCCGAAATCATGAATGCCGACGATGTTCGGGTGGCTCAGTCGACCCAGCACACGCGCCTCACGGTTGAAACGTTCGACGAAAGCTGGGTCACTGGTGAGGCTGTGCGAAAGGATTTTTAGCGCGATCAAGCGATCCAGCTGCGGCTGACGTGCCTTGTAAACCGCACCCATGCCTCCGGCACCGATAAGTTCCAGAATTTCTAACTCAGGGAAATGCGGTGCGAGTTCGCTGATATTAGGAGGTGTGATGTATTTTCCAAATGAAGTGGCTTTTGTAACGGCGGCAGCCCCTTCCAGAGCGCATGACGGGCACAAGCCACTGGGAGCATCATCGGGGATGGCAGCGGCGCATTTTGGACAGATTGTTTGGTTGGATTGTTTCATATCATCCTATTACTGATCCGTAACCCTGGCGAGGTTACAGGTTTATGATTTTTTTTGCAATGAATCCCACTCTGCGGTTTCTAGGGTAAACAAGAATATCCCTCGGCGCGCATCATCATGGGCCAATATGTGGCGTAGAAAAGGGAGTTCACTCAGCGGGATGATCAGACATAAACGCATCACGTTCCGCCTGGTTCGCAGCTTTGTTTTTTAGCCAGCGCTCGTAGACAGAATTCAGTGTTTCCTTTCTCAATTGGCCCGGCGGCAAGGTGAGCGCCCACTCCGCGGCGACTTTCGGATCGTGTGGTGCCACCGTTACCGCGTAAGTCGCAACCGAAGCCTTTTTCGCATCGCTATCAGGCGCTTGCGCCAACCATTCGCCCGCTGCAAGAGAGTCTTCACTAGTCCATTCTGACATCACGTCTTCGATGTGGTAGCCACGGTCTTTAGCCGGAATATTTTCTCCCATCCACTCAATCCATGATCCCTTCTCACTGCTTTTCGCGTATATTCTGATGTCATTACAAAAGTTAATCTTCTGATCTTGTGAAAGTTCGTTCTCCTCCAGCCAACGACTGCCTTCCGCGAAGCCGTCTTCAATTGACCCTCTGGCAAGGCATTCCATCGCAATATTATAATTATTCATTTCCTCATCCGGAGCATGCTTCAAATATTCGCGATAAAGCTTCAGAAACTCGGTTCTTTCCGCAGGAGATTTTATAGAACTCGCCAACTCGTTAATCGCATCGTTGGGATTTTCTAGCTCGAGCTTTCCGATAAGTTCGAATCCCTGAGCAGCACCATTTGAAGCCACTCTTCTCACTAGTTCCAATTTGACACGCTTAGCGTCCAGATCATCGGGATACTTTTCCCCGTTTTTCCGAATCCATTCGAGCGCGCCCTCAAGATCGCTGTCTGCCCATTTCACCAGCGATTCGTTCAGATAACCTGGTCCGCCTAACCCGCGCTCCGAGCAAAGAATCAAGGCCGCTTTTGGATCCTGGTCAATAAGAGCCCGCATCGCTCGATTGATCATTTTATCACGAATTTTTTCTTTCATCTCCGTATTGGAGTATAGTTCCTCAATGAGAATTTTCAGTTGTCCCGCATCCAGAAAATCCATTTTTCCCATCTCCTCTAGGATCTTTTTCGGTGTCGGCTGGTTCCGATCTGCGCCATTTCCTAGAGACGCATCCAATTCAAGTGCTAACACGATGAGTTCCTTTGCTAGAAGCCGTGCCTGCGCATCCTTTTCTTTACGTGCTCGCTTGGTCACAAAAGACGCACGCTGCGGATTTTTCACATCGACCTTCAAGCCGAGCGCAGCGGCTTCATGGATCAGCGAACGATGGCTTTCTGTGATCACTTGAAGTTGCTGATGGTTATTCCAGCCCATGATGGCAGCCACGGCGAGAATCAGAATGGAAATGGCAATAGAAATTTTCATCATTGGTTTTTTAAATTCCTCAGTTCAAGCATCTGTTCGCGCTTTTGTGGGTCGGATATTTTTTCAACAATCTTTTGAATCTCTGGATTATTAACCCCAATTCTACATCCATAGAGAAACCCCGTTAACAGATCGTCACCCCCACCCTGCTCGTGATATTTCATTAACAACGCTGCGGCTTCCGAAAATTCCTTGTTATTTAATTCCACTCTATTGGAACCGCCTATATAAGCCAGCGCCTCACCCGTGAGCTTGTTAACCGAACCAGGTGCTTGAGTTCCCAGCCATTTACGCATTGAGTCGATTTGCTCTTCCGGGATTTTTGCCCCGGCCCTAATGCTACACTTAAAATTGGTAATTGCGGCCGTTTCGGCTATTACACTCCGATCATTTCCTGTGGCACCGATTTCATTGAGATAAACATCTACTTTATCCAGACTTTTGTAAAACGCCATCTTATATGCCTGTTCCGTGAAGACCATGATGGCTTCTTTTGCTCTCAAATTCGCACGGATAAAATCTGCTTGTGCCGCCTGATCTTTAGGCTCCGGCATTTGGTCTCCTAAACTTAGAAGTGCTGCCCTCCTTTGTTTAGAGGGAAGGGCATTCAGTTTCGCTTGTGCAAGGGCTGGATCGGTAGAAATGAGCTGAGAGACTAAGTTCGCTACAAAATCATTACGGATACCGCTCTCTCCGTCCAAGGCCTTACCCTCTAAAATACCGTCAGCCAACGCTTTATCGAACCATACAATGGCTGCTACTTGGTCTTTCTTTACCCATTCACTGAAAATTTTGGGAAATCCAATGGCAGCGCTAAAATTTTCATCATGAAAACGATCTGAAAAACGATTGAGCACAAACTCGGGATCTTTGCTTGCAAGGGAACGAATCAGCAGTTTCTCAAGCTCTTCTCGGACTCCTTCACTTAGCTCTAGTGCATTGATCACATCGAAGGCGGCAATGATCTGGTCTCTACTCATTTTCTCAATCTCTTTGTATAAGGAGCTTTTTTTTCGCCTTTCAACTATACCCTCTTCTTGTCCATTCGGACTGAAAATCCCTGCGATTTCCGCCCAATCAATCCCGTCTTTCGCAGACTCGGGTCTCGTTGGACGGTTCGGATTTGTTGCGGCGACTCCCTGATTTTGTAAATGGCCCTGTTCAGCAGCAATGTGCGATTTCAGGACAACATTCTCTTTTGTTAATTGAGAAATTTTTTGCCGTTGAACTCCGAGCATTACGCTCACAATCAAAAGCGAAACCACGGGAGCCAGAAAGTGAGTGCGAGTCATCATTGAATAAGAAATTTAATTATATATATTGAGGTCAGATGCGAGAAGAGACATTACCCATACCACCAAACTGGTGATGATGGAAAAAGTTCCTTTGGGGAATAAGCGGCAAAGCTCAGCGTGGCGGGTTGATAAGGTTTTCATTTTGGGGTTTTTTGAGAAAATGAGCATGTAACTCACCATTTCTACAAACCATTAGATCAGAAAATGACAGGCTTTCCAATATTGGATCTCATAAAACTTATAAAGTATTGCACTAAAAATTCATACGACCCAGACAAAGCTGTTACCTACCGCGACCTTATCCTCTGCAGGTTTACACATTGTCAGCTCCCATACATAATGGCTTGAGCTGCATCGTTGATCAGGACTGCAGTTTTTTACAGTTCCATGGCGATGTGGTGCAGAAAACTCCGTTCACGGGCAGATGCAAATTCAGCCCTTTTCCGCTTCCTAGATCGGCTCTAAAGTGTATTTTCCGAGCTAGGCGAAAAGCAAATTCTAGGCATTCATTAAAATTAGCACATTAGGTTGTTAGATTAATTGCTCAAGGCTACTGAGAACTTATCTAATCATATCAAATATCAATCATCGATCATACAATTCACCCCCCAACTATCCCATGTCATTTTCTCTTAAACGCAACCACTCGTTTCTAGCTTCACGCCTATTGGCTCCAGTTTTATGTATCACATCGTTCGCCGTCGTTAGCGCAGCCGATGACGGATACAAAACGGATGCAGATACCGGGATCACGCTACTGGAAGGCTTCGATGCGGAGCTGCTTTACGAAGTGCCGAAGTCGCAAGGCTCGTGGGTGGCGATGGCTTTTGATCCAAAGGGCCGTCTCATCGTTTCCGATCAGGATGATAAGGGAGCTTTCCGCGTCACGCTGCCTAAAGACGGTGCAGCGATCCAAGTTGAGAGTCTGCCGGGATTTCCTTATGAGCCGGTAGAATGGGGGGAGCGCAGAGTCGGTGGAGCGCTCGGTCTTCTCTACGCTTTCGACAGTCTCTATTTGTCCAACATGCGCGGCTTTTATCGCATCCGCGACACGGATGGGGATGACAAGTTTGACGAGTTCACGCTGCTGCAAAAGCTGGACATGGGCTATGAGCACTCGGCTCATTCGATCATCAAGACCGCAGACGGAAAGGGCCTTTATTTGGTGAGCGGAAACTTCACACGCACGCCAAAGGTGGCGACCTCTTCGCAGCCGCCGGTGTGGAATGAAGACGCGCTGCTTCCGGTAATCCCCGACCCGATGGGGCACGCCGTGGGACTAAAAGCTCCGGGCGGCTGGATTTGCCGGATTTCACCCGACGGCAAGGACTGGAAGATGGTCGCATCGGGCTTCCGTAATTCCGTGGATATCGCGCTGAATCGTGAGGGCGAGCTTTTCACATACGATTCGGACATGGAGTTTGACATCGGCGTGCCGTGGTATCGGCCCACGCGCATCAATCACGTCACGAGTGGAGCAGAGTTTGGCTGGCGGGCGAACACGGGGCTGTGGCTGGATTATTTCGCGGACAGTCTCGGCTCAGTGCTCGACATCGGGCCGGGTTCGCCCACTGCGATCAGCTTCGGGTATGACGCGAGTTTTCCGGTGCAGTTCCGGGACAAGCTTTTCATTTGTGATTGGACGTTCGGCTCGATCTTCACAGTGGACTTAAAGGAGAGCGGCTCGACATACACGGGGACGAAGACGGAGTTCCTCCACGGCAGCCCACTCAACATCGCGGCGATGCGCTTTGGGCCTGATGGCGCGATGTATTTTCTAACCGGCGGGCGCACGACGGCATCGAAGCTGTATCGCGTTAGATACACAGGCGAAACTTCCGGTCCATTTAGTATGCAAGGAACTACCAGCGAGCTGCGAACACTGCGACACTCGCTCGAAACATTCCACACGCCCGGCGCAAGCGCGGAAGCCGTGGAAAAAGCATGGCCGCATCTCGCAAACGCCGACCGCCCCATTCGCTACGCAGCCCGCATCGCCATCGAGAACCAAAACCTCGACCTGTGGCGCGACAAAGTCTTCGCCGAGAAAAACCCGCGTTCGGTGATTTACGCCGCCATCGCGCTTGCCCGACACGGCGATAAATCCTTTTCCGGACAGTTGCTCGACAAGCTCGGCGAAGTCTCCTTTTCCGAGATCGAACGCGAAGACCAGCTCGCGCTCCTCCGCGCCTACTCACTGTGCTTCACGCGCATGGGCCAGCCCGCTGCGGAGAAAGTGGCCGCCGTCATCGCCAAACTCGATCCGCATTTTCCTGCGAAGGACGACACCGTGAACGCCGAACTCTGCCGCGTTCTCGCCTACCTCGACGCTCCCACCGTAGTGAAAAAAACCATCGAGCTAATGAAAGCCACCCGAACCGTCGCGGTGAACTACGACAAGGAAATGCTCGGTCGCCACGAATTTGGCGCCGCCATTTTGAAAATGATGGCCAACACGCCCAACGCGCGGAATATCCACTACGCCTACTTCCTGCGCCACGTACGTAGCGGATGGTCGCTCGACGACCGCAAATACTTCTTCGGCTGGCTCAACGAAGCCCTCGCGAAAGATGGCGGCAAAAGTTTTGCAGGCTACATCCGCGCCATCCGCAAAGACGCTATCGCGGAACTGGAGACAAAGGACGTCGAGTTACTCACGGGTTTGCTCCAAGACTTCCCCACCATCGATCTCTCCAAGCTACCGAAGGCCACAGGCCCCGCCGGTGTATGGACCGTGGACAGCGCGATGAAGCTCTTTGAAGCCGACCTCCGCGCCCGCGATTTCGAGAACGGCAAAAAGATGTTCTCCGCCGGGATGTGCATCGCCTGCCATCGCATCGCAGGAGACGGCGGTCACTCCGGCCCCGACCTCGGCTCGCTCGGAAGCCGCTTCACCACACGCGACATCCTGGTCGCCATCGTCGAGCCGAGCGCATCCATCTCCGAGCAATACATGGCTAGCAACGTGAAGCTTAAAGACGGCGGAACACTCTCAGGCCGCCTCATTTCCAAAACCGAAAAAGAATTCGCCTTAGCCCCAAGCCCCTTCGACCTTAACCAGCTCACCAAATTCGCAGCGGACAAAGTGGAAAGCATCGAGTTCTCCAACACATCCCTCATGCCCCCCGGAATGATCGCAGCCATGAACCAAGACGAACTCATGGACCTCATCGCCTACCTTAAATCAGGTGGGAATCCCAAGGATCCCGTGTTTGAAAAGTGAAGCTTTGTCATTCTCACCTTTTGGGTGAATGCGAAGTAATGACTGGGATAAATGGCACGTGATTAAGCAATTAGGCAGGGACGCGTATCCTTACGCGTCCATATCTCGCGGCGGTTATTACGGAAAGAGCTTGATGGAGTAAGGCACGCCGTTAGATATGGACCTTTAGGGATAAAGGTCCCTGCCTAATTCGCGAAATTCGCCTTAATCACGTGCCATTCATGACTGGGATACACTCATAACAAACGTTGCTGTGGAGAAATGTGGATTGGACAAACTTGTCCGACTGTATCGTCAGCGCTGGGAGATCGAGATTCGCTTCCGAGCATGGAAGCCATCCTTTGAGATGCGCAGAGCTCTCAATCGGATAACTGCCTTGTTAGGATAGGCTTGATTCCACAAGCCTTCCTTTCTTGTGTCTTACTTATCAGGTTATAGGCCAAAATCCTGAAGCCCACCACCAAGACCTTCCGTTATACTTTTTACCCCTGTAGCAATTTTCTTGGAGGATTCGATATGGGTATCGAGTTCCTCGAGCTCCACCTTAGGCATACCGGAAATATCACTTTTCATTAATCCGGAGATGTTTGATCGACGGGTTGAGGTATCACTCGCCAAGGATTCATCGAATTCGCGGCGTTGCTCAGGATTGAGCTGAGATTGATATTCTGCTACGAACGTATCGTCCTTGAGTGCTGAGCCACTCGATCCCACACCAAAGAAGCTGCCGATCCCCATAGGATTAGGAACTCCTTCGAGTTCCTTTACCGATTGGGACTTTAGCTGCGCGTATTCCTCATCTTGGATTTCACCCCGGGCACTCGCATCGTTGGCGAGCATGAGACTCATCAGAGGGGTGGGATCTTTTTTTAGGCTCTCCAACGCATCTTTGGTTTTTTTCTGTTGGCGTTTCTGATAATCGGAATAGCTCTTGGAAATGTTGGCTTGTTGTTCCTGGGTGAGCTCGAATTGGGAAGTGAGTATCATCATTTCCATGCCGCCCCCAGCCATTGCCATTGCGCGTAGACCGCCACGCCCGTTACGGCTTGCTTGATCTGCTTCGGGCATCTGCAAAGTCTCATCGAGCATGCTGATTACGTTATTTGAAAGCTGGCGAGACAGATTGGTGCGTTCCTTGCCATATTTATCCAGAAGCTCCTGATCTTTGCGGATCTTCTGAATACGTATTTTATTACGAGTGCTTAAATTGGCGTCTCCATTTGAAGCAGATGATCCATTTCTCATGGATTTCGATCTTAAGCTTTCGGCCTCCGCACGGGATGGCGTCGGCGTGTTCTGATTCAAATGCGCGACAGCAAAAATTCCGGCCACTAAAAACACGGCGATAGCGAATAGGTGAGTCTTATTTATTTTCATATGTGGGTGTTCTACGTTGGATTAAATATTATTCTTGGATCTCGATTTTTAATGCGCCGGGATGATTGACGGTCAGTTTTTCGATGCGAAGACGGATGTCATTGGGCGCCGCAGCTTTGTCTTGTTCTGTGTCCCACGGACCTGACCAGAGAATCTCCTTGGCTCCATCACGAACCGTGACCTCTTTATTCTCGCCCATGGTTTTGAGCTCGATTGAGCCTTTGTCATCCATCATCTGCACGCTGGATTGTGCATTGAACTGAGGGTTATTTCCTCCTTCTAATTGAATTATTCCTCCTCCATTCAACATGCCTTTCAACGCATCTTTCATATGCTCGGGCATATTTTTGAGTTGTTCATCCGCAAGCAAATTCGGAATGATCCTTTCTTCGATCTCACCTTCGCCGAGTGCGCCATCGAGTGCATCATCAATCACTCCTTCAATTTTAAATTCCAATCTTTGGACATTTTGCTCCCCATCGAGAGGTAGTTCTTGGTTTTGAATGTCAGCAAACGCTTCAGCTGGACGCTCAGCTAGCGTGACATCAAGATCGACAGGTTTGCCTTTTTGGATGGCTTTTAATTTAAGCATATCGCCGATTTTTCCGCTGCGGATTTGCACTCTGAAAGCTTCAGGATCGTTAACGTCATTCGCATTGATCTTGAGAATGATGTCGTTGGGTTTGATGCCTGCCAGATCAGCGGGACTTTTCGGTGACACACTGTTCACGATTACGCCGATGCCGGGTTCGAGATTATGATGCTTAGCAACCGTCTCCGGAAGGGATGCGGTGACAACTCCGATGAATGGAAGCTTGGCTGCAATGACGTCCGGAGCCTCAACGCGATTTTCGAGTTCAGCAGGAGGCTTGGCGTTGTCAGGCAGCCCGTCAATGGCGAGCACTGCATGCGTGGCGAATAATGAGAATACTCCTATGGTGCCAGCGGAGAGCATGGCTGATAGCGATTGTGTTTGCGATTTCATGGTAATTTATTTTTGTTAGAGGGTTGAAAATCTGATTTCATACATTGAGGCCATTCAATGAAACCGATTAACATTTATCGTTAGAACAATTGCAGGTTTGATGAAATTTGTATACAAAGTATCACATTTATTTAATCAAGTATTGCAACAATACAGCTTAGTATTCACACGCATCTATGACGTGCAAACTCAAGGTGAAAGCATCCCGCTCATTCTCGCGAACACCTTGCCGGTGCCTCCTGCCGCGCTGGAGAGAATCGTCACCTGCACTTGATTGTAATCAGAAATGTAGGAATTTGCTTTTTCACCCAGGGCGGAGAATACACCAGGTAGCCGGTCCAGGAAGAGGAAAAAAGGGTTACTTCTGGCGGGAATCGATAGTCCGTAGTCGCCAATTTTTACCGAGCCATCCGCAACAAGAAAGCAGTTAGAAGTTTTGATATCGCAATGGATGATGCCCGCTGCATGGGCGGCGGCCAGGTCATCGATAATCTGAAGTATGATGTCGGCGGCTTCGTAGACTTCGCCCATACTGCCTTTGCCTAACAATTTACCGAGTTGGTAAGATCCGTAGCGTTTGGATTCCGAGCAAATTTTATAGCTTAGAGCAGCGGAGATAATGCGAAATCCTGCCTCCAGTAAGTATTTTGAACATAGTTCAGCTGAGGTCTAAGGTGGGATGATGAAGCCACATACCGAACATGATTTTCCTGCTTCGCCAGATAGCAGAGCAGGAAGATTCTTATTTGGATTGGGTGGGCCCATCAATCACTCCATTGAAATCAAATGCCGGATTATTTCAATTTGATAGTAACCTCTGGTTTGATCTCTATCTTGATGCCGCTCATGGTTACGATTGCATCTGTAAGAGATTTATTATCCAGAGTGAAGACTTCCAATTTCACTGCTCTTCATTGCGGCGGAGGCTAGTGAATTCCTCCGCCGTTTGCCATGAAGATCTTGATCCATACTGCGAACCGGATGAGACTCGCGGGAACTGCGTTACTCGCCCGCAGGGTTCTCCTCCACGGCAGGTGCCGGGTCAGCGGGCTTGGCTTGCTTTGCCTGGGCGGCGATCTTGGCGACATCCGCGGCGGGCAGGATCACGGGCGAGACCTCGATCTGGCCGTGGCCGCCGTCACCACCCTTCGGCTTGCGCAGCACCGAGATGCCTAGCAGCTTGCCATTCACAAGGAAAACCGGGCAGCCGATGGCGGCGGTTTCTACTCGGTAAAATATCCGGGGACGCACGGTCATGCCGGAAATCTCGCTGGTAAGGAGGCTTGGCTCGCGGTTAAGGGATTCGTCGAGGCGGCCGAGCACGATGCACTCGTCGAGCAATCCGCCGGGGCCGGAGTCGGCGAGGTCGATGGCCTTGAACTCGACGCCCTTGGCTTCCTCGCTTTTGCTGCGAACCTTGATGAAGGCGAGGCCGAGGTCCTCGTCCTTCATCACGAGGTCGGCGGGGACTTCCGAGCCGTCCGCGGTGATGACCTTGATTCCCTTGATCTCGGAACTAGCCTTCAGCTTGATCTCGCCCACCGGGGTGTCGACGGTCTGGCCGTCGACTATTGACGACTTGTCGAGGCCACCGAGAGCGGTGACGATGAGGCCGGAAGCATCGATGACGGTGCCGGTGATCTCGTTCTTCTCTTCCTTATCCTGGCCGGCGAGCGCGGTCTTAATCTCGGCGGGCACTTCGCCTTCGGTACCAATGCTGATCTTGGACAGCACGGAAAGCCAGACGACGGAGTCCTTGTGAGAGTTGGAGAGCTTCTTCGCGGTCTCCCGCAGTTCAGCGGTGGAAGCGGAGGCGAAGGCGGTGGTGGCCGCGAGGGCGAGGGTCAGGTGGCGGATCATGGTTCTGGATGTTATATGTTAGATGTTAAATAGAGGATGGAAGATGAAAGAAATTACCAGCGGGGTTCGATTTCGAGGAACTGGGTGCGGGCTTTGCGGCGGATGCCGAAGACGACGCTGCGGGGCTTAGTTTCCGCGAGGGAGGAGAGCTTGGTTTTGAGTGCTTCAATCTCGTTCACGGGACTGCCGTTGATGGTGAGAATGATGTCATCCGAAACAAGCCCGCCGAGGGCTGCCCAGCCGCTGGGCTCGACCTTGAGAACGGACAGGCCGGCGGGCTCCTCGCCGTGCTGCTCCTTAGCTTGGTCGCGTTGGGCGGCGGAAAGCTGGCGGGAGGTGAACTCGAAGAGGACGTCCTTGTATTCGAGCAGCTCGCTGTCGTCGATGGGCCGCGGGGCGAGGGCTACCGACCAGGTCTGCGGCTGGCCGTCGCGCACGCCGCTGAGCTCCAGCGTGGAGTCGACCGGGTAGGCAAGGATAAGTTCAGGAAAGACCTCCGAGTCTTCCGGGCGGCGGGCGTTGATCACCTTGTCGTCGAGCTTGAGCAGCAGGTCGCCTTCCTTCAGCCCGGCCTTGAAGGCAGGGGAATCTGGGGCGAGGCTGATGACGCGGACGCCTTTTTTGCCGGCTATGCCGAGGGCGCTGGCGAGATCGTCGGTGATGACTTGGGTGGCGGCACCCATCCAGGCCTTTTCGGCGAGGCGGGGCTTCATGAGGTCCTTCACGGGGCCGACCTTGACGACGGTGGCGAACTGCTGGTTGGCGCGCTCGAACTCGACGAGCAGCGGCTTGGGTTCGGCGAGGCCCTTGCTGAATTCGGCGGTGAAGGCTTCGAGTTCGGCGCGGTTGTGAACGGGCTTGCCGCCGACGCGGATTATCACGTCGGAGTCGTTCAGCGGCGGCTTGGCCTCGGAAGAGGGACCGCCACTGCGGACGGTATCGACGAGCACGCCGTCCTTGGTATCGCGGAATTTCTCAAGGGCGGAGACCTTGGTGAAATCGCGGGCGGTGATGCCCCATTCGCGGAGTTCATTTTCCTTGGCCATGTTCGGCTCGCGCACCACGGTGGTCATTTCCCAGGACTGCGGCTTGCCGTCGCGGAAGCCTGTTAGAACGACCTTCGTGTCCGGGGCGGTGCCGAGAACCATCGCGTTAAAGATCGGCAGATCCTCAGCGGCATGGCAGTTGGGCAACGCGGTGCCCTGGTAAGTGGTGATGAAGTCGCCGGGTTGAATGCCCGCCTTGATGGCCGGGCTGTCTTTCCACACCGACGAGACCAGCGCGCCCTTCTGGTCGGCCATGCTGCGGAGGAGCGGCTGGACTTCCAGGCCGATCCAACTGCGGGTGATGCTGCCCTTCGCGATGAGTTCGGCGGCGACTCTCTTCGCGAGATTCGACGGGATCGCGCCGCCGAGGCTGGCGATGCCGACTTCGTTGACGCCGATGATTTCGCCGTCCGGGTTGACCAGCGGCCCCCCCGAATTGCCGCCGTAGATCACGGCGTCATGACCGATCCAGCGGACCAGTTCGCCGATCGACTCGCCATCGAGCGTGAGGCCGATCAGTTGGCGCGGGACAATCATCGCGGTGTTGGCGACGATGCCGCGTGTGACCGACTGCGAGAGGCCGCCGGGGCTGCCCATGGCGTAGACGACGTCGCCGACCTTGAGCTGGTCGGAATCGCCGAAGCTGGCGATGGCGAGCGGCTGGTCATTGAAGCGGCGGGTGGAGAGGTCGAGCTTTAGAATGGCGAGGTCGGAGAGGGCATCGGTGCCGACCAGGGTTGCATCGACCTCGTCGTGATTGGAAAGCGTGCAGACGAAGCGGGTGCCGCGGCCGGCGACGTGGTGGTTGGTAAGGACGTGACCTTCGGCGGAGATGATGGCACCGCTGCCGCTGCCCTGCATTTTTTTCATGCGGCCTTCTGAGCCTTCTTCCATGACCACGTAGATGCGGACCAGGGCGGGGTAGACTTTCTTAATGGCGTCTTCCACTTCGGCGGAAATCGGGGGCGCGGCGACCTCGGCGAGGAGCGGCTGGAAGGTCGAAAGGGCGAGGACAAAGAGGCCGGAGCGGTAGGTTGGGGAGATCATGACGGGAATGCGGATGCGTGAATTGTTAGAAATTTACTTTTAACTGAGCGTGGAGAATACACTGAAGAGAGGTCTAGGAAGGGGAAAAGGGGTTGGTCTGCACGAGGCGTCTGCGTGCTCATCGAGTAAAAACTTCTTTTACTTCTTCTTCTGTAATGCCCGCCGCATATGGGTGACTCTGCGCAGCATCATACCAGCGAATCGATTCGACTGGTCGATACCCGAGCGCAGCAAAGCGTTTTTGCAAATCTGCTAGATGCGCTGCACCGTAGAAAATCGCGATACGTTGATGCCCTTTTTCCTTGCGCATGATCGCGGTGACTTCTTTCATAACGAAAGCGTTCCGATCTTCACTGATCAATCGTTCCAGTCGCGAATGCATCAATGCTTCGTCGTCATAGCTTACCGAGCCAGACGCCACCAACATCAATCGCATACGCGCCTTTAGTGCTGGGCTCATCGAAATCAAACCGATTATCGAATTAGCCGCCCAAGATTGACCGCTCATCGCTTTGCTCATCAAGGCTAATTCATCACTCGCTGCAGTGGCTGCTTGCGCCACTGATCCACCTTTTGCTATTTCGGATTTCAGCAGCGCATCCATTTGCTGCGCCGACATGTCACACCGTCGAAATCGCTTACTGTCATAATTGATCCCGGTGTGTTGTGATACCAATCCTTGGCTACTGGCAAATCGCCCAAGAATAGACTTTTGATGGACTTTTTGAAGCTGTGCGTCAGACATTACTTCCTTAGCTTGCTGCTTACTTTCGTCAATCACCGCTTCAAACAACACCAAATCAGCTTTGTTCAGATCGGATTGTAATTTTCGATAATATTCAGGTTCAGCTACATGCATGGCTCCGACGAGATCAATGTCTGGGCTACCCGCTTTTCGCAACAAACGACTCCCAGTTTGTATCGAAAAGGTGTCCACGCCACTCTGGACTGTTCGAAGATATTGGAGTTGTTTTCCTCCATCTAACAAAACGCGTGGCAATGTTCCTGGAGAAACAGGTGGCGGAGTCACGGGATCCGAAATGCCGCAGGAATTCAATGCCAACAGCAGAAAAGCACCAAGGATACTGCGTGCTAGCAGCGAAACATAAATGGCGAATAATGAATATATTCCGATGGCACCAGCGGAGAGCATGGCTGATAGCGATTGTGTTTCCGAGACCATGGGGATTATTTTTGTTAGAGGGTTGAAAATCTGATTTCATACATTGAGGTAATTCAATGAACCCGATTAACATTTATCACTTGAACAATTGCAGGTTTGATGAAATTTGTATACCAAGTATCACACATTTATTATCAAGTATTACTAAATAAAGCTTAGTATTCACACGCATCTATGACGTGCAAACTCAAGGTGAAAACATACCGCTCATTCTCGCGAACACCTTGCCGGTGCCTCCTGCCGCGCTGGCGGGAATGGTCACCTGCACCTGGTTATGATCCGTGCCGGAAATCGGTGTGATCACGAAATTCACTCCGCCCACTGTACCGGAAACATCTGGCACCGTGATTGTGTGGTTCGTCCATGGATCGGATACTCCCAAGTCACGACTGTATTGCAGAGCCAAGACGGCCGTGCCCCGCTGCGTGCTTTTGAGCATTTTGAAAGATAATGTTAGATTTCCGCCGCTCTCAGCTGCTTTTGGCAGGAGTTCATTGCCGTTCTGCTGAGGATTTGTTCCGCCTAACAACCAGCCTAGACCGTTTGCGATCCCGTCGCCGTTGGCATCGCCGTTGAACGTGGCATCCACTCCCGCACCGGGATTTGCCGCTGCCATCCATTCATCATACCTTGATAGCCATTTGGCATGAAGCGTGACGTTCGCCGCGCCCATGGTAAAAGTGCTGCCTGCCGCACGGCTGATTCCGCTGCCGTCCGCAGCTGTATTCCAACCGGAAAACGTATAGCCCGCTCTAACAAGATTTCCGGTGTTACCGAGAACCGTTGCCGTCATACCGTTGTCATACAAATTGGAATCAACAGGGACGCCTCCACCCGTGTTGCCGTTACCGTTATAGGTGACGGTATTCTGAAACACGTATTGGATACTCAGACTGTTCTGATTTACTCCATTACCTATCGTGTATCTAATCTCTGAAGCGTTGTTAGTCGGTGCGGGATTCAAATTGAAGCGGAAGAACGCCTCCAAACGCTCCGGTATGTGATCTCCGCCGTAGTAACTCTTGAGAAGATCGAGCGCCTGCGTGCTCAATGCCATTTGCTTTGCGCCAATTCCTGAAGTGACGTTGATATACTTGACTGTAGCTGTCGTAGAGACCGCACCATGGTAGTAGAATGTTGTTCCAGTGCTATCAGGATTCACCGTATCTATCAAATAGGCATCCAATTTCTGGTTGGTTATGAGGTTAGATGCGGCGACTTCGAAGTTGAGAGTCGCTCCTGTGATCACGGCACCTGGTGGTAGAATCGGCAAACCATGCCCTTGAACAATAACCGATAGAGCCTTTCCTCCTGAATCGGCTTCTCCTCCCACCGTGCCACTGACAGAATTCGGGTAATACCCAAGGGGAGTCACTGAAGGAATCTGCTTTGCTCCGACAATCCTATCGAAAGACGAGAGGCCCAGAGGTTGCACCGTGATACTGACTTCAGCCACTGGGGAATGAATCAGTCCGTCATGAGCTCTGAACAAGAAGGAATCTGGTCCGAAATAGTTCAGATTGGGGGTGTAGATCACAGTCGGCAGGTTGCTGATATCCAATGTTCCATGAGCTGGTTGTTGGAAGATCGAATAGGTGAGCGGATTATTATCTGCGTCTGTTCCGGCGAGGACAATCGTCTGCGGCGTGTTCTTCATCAGCTTAACCGATTGTGGTAGGGCTACCGGGATCTCATTTGCAGATGTGACCGTAATCACGACTTCGTCCGAGACCGTGCCATAGAGGTCGTTTGCAGTGAGTCTAAAGGTGTATGTACCAGCAACGTCGAATGTCACAGTCGTGTCCACCGTAGACGGGTTGGTAATCGTGATCTTATCGGTGGGGCCGCTGATCAGCGTCCATGTGGTTGTCAAAGGATCGCGGTTGGAATCACCGAGAGTGCCGTCGAGATTGACAGTGACAAGGCTTGTTATTGGCGCGATTGCCTTGTGGGGATGGTCAGCAGGAAGGCTTGCGGCATATCCCCATTTGTGGGCGAGGTAGCCTTCCACCTTCTGGCGATCGGCAACAGATGGGGTTTGTCCAACCATGACGATCTCTGCGATATCTCCATAAAACGGATTGATCGTATTGCCATGTGAGCCAATGAAGAGGTCGGCGCTTGTGTTTACGGCAAACCCTGTCTTAGAGCCTTTCGCTACGCTATTCTGATAGAATGACAAGCTGCCAGAATCCATCGTCAGCCCAAGCATCATGGTTTCACTAATGGTAACGTTAGAACCCGGCAGCTTGAGCCACAGGTCATGGGCACCACCCACACTCTCCCAAGCGTTGGCTTCAGTGGCCTCAAATTTATAGCCCGTGTAATCTTGCGTTGAGTTGATTAGGGTTCTTAATTTGTTGGTATTTCCAGATACCCGGCAGACGGTATAGATGCCCATGTTGGCTTGGTTCAATGCAGCGCTGTAAGGCACGGTCATCAAACTATTATTAAAGTTGAGGACATTACGTCCATTCATTGTCGTGGATGCGGTTCTCGGCGATGTCACGCTCACTGCATGCCTGCCAAATCCGCTCTTGTCCCGCCACTGACTCACCAAAGCGCCGCCTGCTGTGATGGTGCTTGCATCCGCTGCGTCATACCACGCCGTGGTGGTGGGCATAAATTTCGGTGTCCAAGTAGCTTGTTGCGCGCCCACCAAAAGAGTCACCGCCTGATCTGGTCCGGCGCTGACCACTTGCGGCGAACTAACATCATCATCCGTGATGGTCGCAGTGTGAACAAGCGTGGCACCCGATAGGGCATTTGTCGGTGTGCCCATGGTTAGAATTACCGTTTCGTTCAATTCATCCAGCGTGTCCGCTGTGATCGTGATCGTCTTTGTCCCCGTTGTCGCTCCCGCTGCAATCGTGATCGCCGTTGTGGCCAAGGTGCGGTCTGCCGCCGCCGCTGTCCCACTCACCGTGAACGGAACCGTGACAGCACTGCTATATGTTTTCGATAATTTTGCGGTGACTGTCATCGTGCCACTCTCGGTTGCCGAGCTCTGGCTCGCCGCCGACCACTCCACGAAAGGTATCGCTGGATCGGAGGAGACGTAGATCACGACATCGTCAGAAACTGGGCCATAGGTGTCATTTGCGGTGAGCCTGAAAGTGTATGCTCCAGGTGAGTACATTGTGGCGGTGGTATCCACTGCGGACGCGTTGCCAAATGTGGCTTGCGTCGGCGGACCAGAGACAAAAGACCAGGTCGTTGTCATCGGATCACCGTTGGCATCACTGACCGTGCCGTCGAGATTGGCGCTAAGGGCGCTTGTCGTTGGCGCGGCGGTCTTGTAGGGATGACCCGCAGGAAGACGTGCTGTTAGACCCCACTTGTGGGCGAGGTAGCCTTCGATTTTCAGGCGGGTTACCGCATCGTGATCCGCATTGCAGATGATGATCTCGCCAATCAAGCCTTCGTATGCGTGTTGATGTATGTTCATGTCCGGTTTGCCGATGGTGTAGGCTAGGTTCTCTGACGACAATGAAGTTCCCTGATGACTTAGTATGCATGGGTTGAATCCGTGATTGCTTGCCTGTTTCGTTCCGTTAAGATAAGTAGAAAGTAACGTATTACCATACGACACATCGTGTTTTGCGCCCCTGGTGGTGTAATCCTGAAGCGTGATAAAGCAGCCTCCGGAGGACGGGGTTGTTGCGGCTCCAAGTGGACTATTGTAACGATCCGTCAACGATATTTGATCGGGATCAACAACTAAATAGATGGATGCCTCAGTCAATTGAGTGAGACTCGTCATCATGGTATTTGTTTGACTTACTCTAAAATAAATCGCGTTCTTGCCATTAATCATATTCGTACCCGTCATCGGTCCCATAATACTGTTCCTCGATGCGTGTTTTCCATTCCCGCTTATGTCTCTCCACTCTGACACCTCGCCGCCGGATGCCGTAATGGTGCTTGCGTTCGCCGCATCATACCACGCAGAGGTAGAGATCATTGCTGGGGTCCAGAGTGTCGGCACCATGACAATCGGTAAGGACTGGTCCGGACCAGCATTGACGACCGGCGCGACGTTTTCGTCGTCTTGGATCGTCGCAGTGTGTACCGTTACACCACCCAATCTTGCATTCGTTGGAGTGCCCATCGTCAGAATCACTGTCTCGTGACCGAATTCACGGATTGAATCCGGATTCACCGTGATTGTCGTCGATCCCGTCGTCGCTCCCGCCGGAATCATGATCGGGCTGGATAAGATGGAGTAATCCGCTCCCGTGGCAGTCCCTGTCACAGTATAGGGAACCGTGACAGTTTCCGAGGATGCCGCGGACAATTGAGCGGTTACTGTCATCGTGCCGCTCTCGCTCGCTGAGGTCTGGCTTGCAGCCGTCCAGGACACAAAGGGTAAAATGGTCCGAGCGGTATATTGCCATGAGTCGTTTAGGCCGTCGTAGACTTCATCTGTCGAAACGGTATTGTAGACCACATTGAAGACCTTATCCGCAGCCAAGCCTGTCAAAGCTGTGACCGTAACAGGCTGAGGCGTGCTGTAGTTAGCAGGGGTGAATGTGAGTGTCGAAGGACTGATGACGATGCCAGACGATGGGTTGCTGTTAGTGATATTGACTGTCACATTGGCTTTTGGCGGCAGGATGAACTGCACACTCATCGTTTCTGTTTTTCCGGCAGCTATGATATCCCTATCCGCTGACGAGGGCATAACTTTAAAGCCGGGAGCGCGGGTCTGGCAGCGTGCAAGCTGCCATGCGGTTTCGTAGCCGATTTTACTAGCATGCCAGGACGTTGTTGTCGAATATGCGGTCGAATTCGGCTCAACGTCCATCGGGCACCTTCCAGAATACAAGGTATACATGAACGTTCCAACTGCGTTGTCTGTCAATGTGTTGAGATGCTGGCCATCTGGTACAGGTACCTCACTGGGAAACCGCTTGTGTATTTGAGCCCAAAAATTGCGAAGCGGCGTATTTCTTGCGGTAGATGACGTGAGCATGGAATTTGCCATAGAATCGTCATGGTTGTGCATTTCAGCATGTGGGGCACCATGGGCGTAAGTAAATCCAAAGCTCAACTGGCTGAGTGGGTCGCCTTCAGTTAGATCCCGGGTCCAATACATTGCGTACGGAATCGGCCACTTATCACGGCTCGTATTATTAGCGTTAAAGTTTTTCACCCCGATGCGGGCCATTGCATCACGCATTGTATACTCCATCCTTGTTTCAGTACTGGTTCCAGATCTCATGTAACAAACATCGCGTCTTTTATCATACAGCATTTTGTAGGGATTCTGAAAGTTAAAGACACCGGTATAGTGCGTTGCGTTGTTATTGTTGGTATAGGTGGTGAAAGACGTATTCGCGTGCGAATCATTGTAGACATAACTCGAAGCTGCGGCGCTCTGATTGTAGATGCTGCTATAAATCGATGCCGCAGCTATGTAGGCTCCCGCTGTCGTGGGATGAGTCGCTCCGGCGGGTGACTCGCAGGCCTGCCATGCCAGGGCCGCAGGGGCGACCTTGAATCCGCCGGAGCGACCCGTGCGGTAAACCACTTCCTTGTAATGGTTGACGGAGGAAAGAGAACCGGTGCCTGGCCACGGCATAAGCAATACGATTTCAGCGGGATTTGCGCTTTTCGCCACCTCCTCCGCGATCTTCGCCACGCCTTGCGCGAACATGCCCGGCGTATACTCCATCGCGTAAGGATCATCGGTCAGAATAATGTAATCCCAGACAGTCCCAGCTTCACCACGCAGGTTTTGCCAACGAGTAGCGTCAACTCCCGCAGGTTCATTAAAGTAGAACCAATTCGACAAAGAGTATGAATAGTATGGAAATATGAACCCGGATACGGACGCGGTTCTATAACGATCCTCAATGGTGACATTGACGGTTCCGCGGCCATCCTGCTCCAGAATTTTTTTCAAATGGGTACCGATCTCGGTGGGCGAAAATGGCTTGGATTGAGCGCTAGTGAACCTTTCGCTAGCATCCTTGGTTGACCCGATGATCAGAACATTCACATCCGCAGACAAGTGATTGTTAGATAGCATCCAGACAATAAACACAGCGCAAGCAATCAAATTGGATTTCATAAATTGGATTTCATAAATTGGATTTTTGAAATTGGATTGAAACTGATATCGATCCATTCGCATTTAAAGAATTAGCAGATCAGATGAAATTTGTATACCAAGCTTCACATTTATTTAATCAAGTATTGCAACAATACAGCTTAGTATTCACACGCATCTATGACTTACAAACTCAAGGTGAAAGCATCCCGCTCATTCTCGCGAACACCTTGCCGGTGCCTCCTGCCGCGCTGGCGGGAATGGTCACCTGAACCTGGTTGTGATCGGTGCCGGAAATCGGTGTGATCACGAAATTCACTCCGGTCACCGTGCCGGAAACATCGGGCACCGGGATTGTGTGGTTCGTCCACGGATCGGATACTCCCAAGTCACGGCTGTATTGCAGCGCCAAGACGGCCGAGCCACGCTGCGTGCTGTTGAGCATTTTGAAGGATAATGTTAGATTTCCGCTGCTCTGCGCTGATTGTGGCAGGAGTTCATTGCCGTTCTGCTGAGGATTTGTTCCGCCTAACAACCAGCTCAAGCCGTCGGCCACACCGTCGCCGTTTGCATCGCTACCGAAAGTTATCCCCCCTCCGGCCCAAGCACTAAACGCACTCGTGACCGTAATTGATACCGTCGCAGTAGTTGAATCAACCTTTCCGTCGTTTACCTTAAATGTGAACGAATCGAGGCCGATGTAGTTCGCATTCGGCGTGTAGGTCAAGTTCGGCACTGTTCCGCTGAGCGTGCCATTCGTAGGCTGGCTCACGATCGTGTAGGTCAGCGGATCACCGTCGGCATCACTGCCCGTCAGCGTGATCGACTTCGCCGTACCCTCGACTGTCGTCACACTCTGGGCGTTGGCCACGGGCGGCATAGTGTACTGTATATTCAAGACATTCTGACTTGCCGTGGTCCCCAACGTGTAACTCAAAAGCGAGCCTGCAGCCAAAGCGGCATCCAGATTGAACCGGAAAAACGCCTCCGGACGTTCTGGTATGTGATCGCCGCCGTAGTAACTCTTCAGAAGGTCCAGAGCCTCTCCGCTCAATACCGCTTGCTTTGCGCCGACGGCAGTGAAGCCGTTGAGATACTTGGCCGTCGCAGTCGTATTGATAGGACCATTATAGAAGAAGCTCGTTCCGCTGGTATTCGGATTCGCTGTATCCAGCAGATAGACGCTCAACTTCCTCGAATCCATCGCATTGATTACAGTGACATCAAAGCCAAGGTTCGCGCCAGTGATCACTGCTCCCGGTGGCAGGATCGGCAAACCGTGCCCATGAACCACATTAGTCACTAACCTTGATCCGTTGCTCCCAGCCCCACCCACAATCGCATTGTAGCCACCAGGATAATAACCGAGAGCTGGAGCTGCTCCTCCAGACTGCCTGAGTCCGACAATCCCGTCGGCTGACGATAACCCAACCGGTTGGATGTTGAAAATGACCGATGCGAAGGCGGAATCGGTCGTTCCATCGTTGACTTTGAATGTGAAGTAATCCGAACCGAAAAAGCCCACGTTGGGTGTGTAGGTTACATTCGGCAAATTGCTGGTATTGAGTGTTCCATTCGAAGGAGGGTTTACGATGGTATAGGTTAGCGGATTTCCATCTGCATCCGTCCCGGTAAGAACAACTTGTTGAACGGTATTGATGATCATGGTCAAAAGCTGTGGATTAGCGAGCGGAACATCGTTGACCGGGGTAACAATCAACGACACGGTCGCTTGCGAGAATAAGCCGGATGGATCGGTAGCTTTGAATGTGAACGAATCATTTCCATTGAAATTGGCATTCGGCGTGTATTTCAGATTCGATGCCGTGCCACTGAGGACGCCGTTTGCTGGCTGGGTTAGGACAGAGAACGTCAGGGCATCGCCATCCACATCACTGCCGCCAAGAGCGATCGGCACACGGATGTCTTCGTTCGTGGTGACGCTCATCGCACTGGCGATGGGTGCGTCGTTGACGGGCGTGACGTTAATCGAAACGGTGGCCACCGTCAGTGAATCCGTGATCCCATCGTTCACTTTGAAGGTGAAAGAATCCGTGCCGTTGAAATTAGCTGTAGGCGTGTATATCACATTCGGCGCGGTGCCGCTGAGGGTGCCGTTCGCTGGTTGCCCGGCGATGCTGAAGGTCAAAGAGTTTCCATTGCCATCACTGCCCGAAAGGGTGATCGCCTTGGCCACCTCCTCTTGGGTCGTCACACTCTGGGTATTTCCGACAGGTATCGCATTACCCGTACCACTGACGGTGACCGTCATGTCATCATAGGCCTTGATCTGGCCGTCATAACCCGTGACACGCAGTATGTAGATACCGGGTGTATTACATACGAAGCTTGTGGCTGGAAGGGAGGGATTCGTAAAAGCCCCTGTTCCGGGACCGGATAAAATCCGCCACTGGGTGACGAGGGTGCTGAATGGCCGTCCCTCGTCTGCGACAAAACTCGCATCCGCCAATGATATGGGCACCCCGGGCGCACCACTCACGGTTCCATAGCAATCGACCTGTGGCCCCTGATTCGACCAATCAGTTGGGTAACTGCCGGCATAAAAAGTCAGGTTTGTAGACGTCTGTTTCACGCCGTCACTGGCGGTCAATCGAACGACATAGGTGCCATTCACACTAAATAGAACCGCCGTATCGGCTTGGGTTGGGGACTCGAACGTGACCGTTCCTGGACCGGAAACCTTGCTCCAGTTGAGAGTCACGGTGCCGGGGGTGAGAGGATAACCATCATCCGTGACCGTCGTTTCTAACATGACTCCACCATACGGAGCCAAATGAGCGGCACTGACCGTAGGACTATCCACAACGATCACTGGTGCCAGGTTGGGAATCACCGTGATACTCACCGTAGCCAGATTGGAATTGTAGATTCCATCATTGGCTCTGAAGGTGAAACTATCGCTGCCGGAAGTACCGGAATTCGGCGTATATGTTAGATTCGGCGCAGTGCCGCTGAGCGTTCCCTTTGTGGGCGGGTTCACGATCGAATAAGACAGCGGGGTCCCCTGGACATCGCTTGCCGTTAGAGTAACTGCTTTTGGTATATTCTCACCAGTCGTTATGGAAATATTGGAGGCGGCAGGAGCGCTGTTGCCCGAAAAATCGGTCACCGTCACTGTGACTTCATCGAAGACTTGTCCGTAACTATCTGCTGCATTCAATCGTAAAACATAGGTTCCCGTCAGAGTGAATGAGGCGGACGTGTCCACTGCGGACGCATTGCTAATTGTTGCCGCCGCAGGTCCGGAGACCAGCGTCCATGTTGTCGTCTGCGGATCCCCCTCGACATCGTTGACCGTGCCGTCCAAATTGGCGACTGCAGTGGCGGTCGTCGGCGCGGCGGTCTTGTACGGGTGGTCCGCAGGAAGGTTCGCAGTCGTTCCCCACTTGTGGGCGAGATAGCCTTCGACCTTCTGGCGGTCCGCCATGCTCAAGTTTGCGTTACAAATAATGGCCTCACCAAAATTGCCATTCCACCACGTATTGAAAGCAGGAGAAGCCCAACGCCCTCCCAAGGCAACATTCCCTGCGCTGAAATTACCTGTGGAGGCAATACTGGTCGCGGCAGTTCCATTGAGATAAAGAATGTTGGTTGTGCCACTAAAAACGGTCGCCGCAAGGAATGCGTTTGTTAGAGTGCCCGTCGTTGCGGAGAGCGCCGTCGAATTCCGGTAGGTTTGAAGACTGTTCGAGGTTGTACCGTTTTGATTAAACAACACCGCGCTTCCGATATTGTTCCAGTCTCTCGCTTGACCATTCGCCCATACAGTCATCATACCCGCAGAAGAAAGTTGGGTTGTGCTTGATGATTTTCCGACAAAGAAGGCGGTCAATGAAGCGCCTGTATTCGTATAAGTACCTGTCAAATACTGACTGGTGCCGTTGAAACCAACCGCCTGACGACTGCCAATCCCATTTGCCACAAGTGCGGCCGGGCCGCTGATGGTTCCACCACCGCTACCCGCATTGGCAATACTCACAGTGCCGGCATTGATGGTCGCTGTTGAACCGTCGAGCCAGAGTTGTGGCGTGAGTAGGGCAGGCGTCCAAGGAACGACCCCCAGAGTCACCGTCTGATCCGTCCCCGCATTGACACCTGGCGGAGTATTGGGGGCGTTGACAGTGATCGTCACCGTGGCAGGGCTTGAGTTCACCGTCCCATCGGAGGCGATAAATGTGAAACTGTCGTTACCCATATATCCGCTCGCGGGTGTGTAAATTAAATTCGGAGGCGTCCCGGATAGCGTCCCATGGGTCGGATCATCCCATACGATATATGCTAGCGTGTCGCCGTTGATATCGGTTGCGGCAAGCTGAATCGGTTTGGGTGAATCTTGGAATACCGTGACGGACTGGGGATTTGCCACCGGTGCCGAGTTGAGCACCTGGATCGTCACATTGCCGCCATCCACTGAGGACGTGCCATCGGAGACCATGGCCTTCAGAACGTAGGTCCCCGGGGTACTGAAGGTGACTTCAGACCGGGCACTCGCCGTAGTGGAATTCGGGCTGAAGCTTACGGTTTCAGGACCACTGACTTTGGACCAAGTGTAGGTGAGAGCGTTGGATTCAGGATCGCTGGCCGTCACGTTGACGAACGCTTTTTCAGGTTGCATCACCGGGTTGACATCCGCCCACACAGACTTGTTAATCACCGGCGGAAAACTGCGGGTATAATCCCAACTGTCATGCAGCCCATGGCAAACCTCATCTGTGGAAACGGTATTGAAGTTGACGACAATCGTGCTCGACGGGTTTGCGTTTCCCAGACAGGTCACGACCACATTCTGCGCAGTGGCGTAATTTTCCGGCGTGAAGGTGAGTTGTGCGGGCGATACCGTTGCCAGCGCTCCATTGTTGATGGAGATATTGACGGTTACGTTCGCCTTCGGTGGCAGCGCAAATTCCACTTTTAGGGTCTCCGTTTGTCCCGGAGCGATGGTCAAACGATCTCTGTTTGACGGCATCGTCCTGAAACCTGGAGCCCGACCTTGCACCCGACCCAGATGCCAGGCGGTTTCGTAGCCAATCCGTTTCGCGTCCCAATCTTGCGTCACGGGATTGGGTTTCGGGCCAATTGGGCAGCGACCGGTAAACATCGTGTACATGAATGCGGAGGATGATAGAAGACCCGCTGGGGTGTAATGCTGTCCGGTGATGGGGTTTTGATTTGGGTACAGCCTGTGTATCTGGGCATAATTGACATAGATGGGCAGGTATCTCAATTTTGGATAGGTCGCCTGTTCCAGCCGTAACATGTCAATATTACCGAAATCCTGAGAACTCATGCGGCCGATGAAATTATCGTTGGTCATGTTACCGGCATTGCCTGGCAAGTCTTGCAGATAGTTCTGACTACCATTCATCGTAGCGTAAAAACTTTGCCATGTCAGGGTGATTCCACCCGCGACGTCTTTAGCCCAAATCAATCCGTTTTCATTAATCATTGGCCCCATTTTATCCGTTGTATACCAATCCGAGCTTTTGTTTGAAGGCAGAGTCGCCAAAGTCCGCCTTTTGTCATAGTTGATTTGGAAGGGGCCGGGGGTATTGAAATTCCCAGTGTATTGCTGCACTCCGATGTTCGCATTGACGGTAGTATGTGCCGTATTGGCCAACGTATCATTGTAATTGTATGTGGAAACAGCCGCGCTCTGAGCCCAGATGCTACTGAAAATCGTGGCAGCCGCAATGTAGGCTCCACCGGTGGTCGGATGAGTCGCGCCAGATGGACTACCCGCCGCCTGCCATGCCAATGCGGCAGGCGCGACCATGCAGCCCGTGGTATTGCCGGTCCGGCAAACAACTTCCTTGTAGTGGTCGACGGTAGAAGTTGAAGTCGCCGCAGGCCACGGCATCAGCAACACGGTTTTCGGCTTCGTGGGAAGGGTGCTTTTCTCCACCTCCTGCGCGATCAAGGAAACCCCATGGGCGTATATTCCCGGTACGTATTCCATGGTGTAGGGATCGCCAATCAGGATCACATAGTCCCACTCGGTTCCTTTCTCTCCGACTGAAATCAGGTCCGAGCTGGAGAAGATCCTTCAGGGCGCAGGTGTTGGCACCGTGAATGTCACCTTGGAGGAGC
>JANOKJ010000097.1:0-9367 GCA_031419275.1 Akkermansiaceae bacterium
GCGCGACCCATCGAACCCATCGCCGCACCAAGACCCATCGCACCACCAGTTCTTCCTCCCCCGCCTACGCAGTATCAAGCATCTGCCAATCATTCAGATCCGAACGAAGCACCACGCATCGGCCGCGTGCCTGGCGGCGGACCTATCCAACATCACCCTCAACACACCCATCGGGAACCCAACCCCGATGGTTCGCCCCAAGGCCCTCGCGAATCCCGCTCCAAAAAACGGCGCGACAAACGCAAGCGCCGCCGCGAGCCTTTTGGCGACTCTGGAAATCGTAACGAAAATCGCAACGGCCACGACAACCAGAACCGTAACGACAGAAATGATCGCCCACCTCAAGAAGATCGCTCCGCTACCGTTCTTTCCGGCCCAGCCATCGATACCAACGGCATCGTCGAAATGACCCCGAAAGGCTATGCCTTCCTGCGCTTGCCATCGACCAACTACGATCAAGCCAAGGACGACGCCTACATTTCAGCAGAACTCATCCGCACCCACTCACTGCGTCAAGGTCAGTGGATTCATGGAAAATATCAGGAAAGCAACCGCGGCCCGCAACTTGTCGAAATCACCTCGGTCAACGACATGGCTCCCGAAGTCGCTGCCAAACTTCCACACTTCGACGAACTCAAAGCGATCAACCCGAACAAACGCATCGCTTTCGAAACCACTCCCGACCGCTACACCACCCGCGTCGTTGATATCGTCGCTCCTGTCGGACGTGGCCAACGCGGCCTCATCGTTTCTCCTCCGCGCTCCGGAAAAACCACCCTCCTACTCCACATGGCAGAAGCCATTCGTGAAAAATACGACGAGCAAATCCATCTCATGATTTTGTTAGTCGATGAGCGCCCCGAAGAAGTCACCGAATTCCGCCGCGCTTTGCCAGGTGCGGAAATCTACGCTTCATCCAACGACGAAGCCACACGCAACCACACCCGCATCGCCGAGCTCGCGATCGAACGCGCCAAGCGCCTCGTCGAAGCAGGTAAAGATGTATTTCTTCTCATGGACTCCATCACCCGCCTCGCTCGCGCCTACAACGGTGCAATGAGCAGCGGCGGAGGCAAAAATAATCGCAACCGCGCCACTGGTTCCGGAGGTATCACCATCGGTGCGCTCGAAGTTCCGCGTCGCCTCTTTGCCGCCGCCCGTAACACCCGCGAAGCTGGTTCTCTAACCATTCTCGCCACCGCGCTGATCCAAACCAACTCCCGCGCCGACGAAGCCATTTTCATGGAGTTCAAAGGAACCGGAAACATGGAACTCGTCCTCGATCGAAAAATCGCCGAGTCCTACGTTTATCCAGCCGTCGACATCTTTAAATCCGGAACCCGCCGCGAGGAACTCCTCCTCGCCGAGCACATGCTCCACAAAATCCACCTCATCCGCCGCGGCCTCTCAGGTCACCGCCCCTTCGAAGCTATGGAGCGCTTGCTCTACTTCATCAAGAAGTTCCCGAACAATCCGCAGATGCTGTTAGAAATCAAAGGCTAATATCTCCAAAATTTCACTTAACCACACTCATCAAATTTTCTTAAAATTCGTGCCCATTCGTGAGATTCGTGGTTAAAAAAAATCTTTTTTAAACTTATACACCCTTCCTGCCTTGAACAGTCACACTCTCTTCGTCGAAAAGAAATCTAACTTCGCTAACGAGGCCAGACACCTCCTCCACGACCTGCGCGAATCACTGAATCTTCATAACCTCGAATCACTCCGCTTTCTCAATCGCTACGATGTCGAAGGCGTATCCAACGAAGAATTCGCCCAAGCCTCCAGAAGCATTTTATCGGAACCCCAAACCGATCTCCTCTTCAACGAACTCAGCATCAGCCCAGAGGAAAGTGCTTTCGCCTACGCCTACCTTCCCGGCCAGTTCGACCAACGTGCCGATTCCGCCGCGCAATGTATTCAGATCCTCACCGGAAAAGATAAACCCGTCGTCCGCGCCTCACAGATCGTCATCCTGAAAGGTAAAATCTCAGACGCACAAGTCTCAGCGATCAAATCCTACGTCATCAACGCCGTCGATTCCCACGAAGTCCCAGTAGCGGCCCCGACGGGTCGGGGGTCAGCCGATCACACTACCCCAGCAGACATCGAGATCTTAGAAAGTTTCCTCACAGACTCCCCCGAAAAAATCCGCAAAGCAATGTCGCTCGCCATGTCCGAGGCTGACATCGCCTTCACCCAGAACTATTTCAAAAACGAAGAAGGTCGTCCCCCGACCCTCACGGAAATCCGCATGCTCGACACCTATTGGTCCGATCACTGCCGCCATACCACGTTCCTAACAGCCATCGATGATATCAAGTTCGGCCCAGGTTCAGAACTCATTGAAGAAACCTATAACATTTACCGCGACGTCCGCAAAAAACTCAACCGCGACGACCGCCCCGTCACCTTGATGGACATCGCCCTCATCGGCATGCGCGAACTCAAAGCCTCCGGCGAACTCGATAACCTCGAAGTCTCCGAAGAAATCAACGCCGCATCCATCGTCGTTAATGTTCAAATTTCGGATTCTACCTCTTCTCCAAGCTCCCAGCTCTCTGCTCCCCGCTCTGAGGAATGGTTGATTCAGTTTAAAAACGAAACCCACAACCACCCCACCGAAATCGAACCTTTCGGCGGTGCCGCCACTTGCTTGGGCGGCTGCATCCGCGATCCACTTTCCGGTCGCTCCTACGTCTATCAAGCGATGCGTGTCACTGGCGCAGCAAATCCCCTCACTCCGTTTTCAGAAACGCTACCCGGCAAACTTCCTCAGAAAAAAATCTGCCAAATCGCAGCGAAAGGTTATTCGTCTTACGGCAACCAAATCGGCCTCGCAACCGGCCAAGTCGCTGAAGTTTATCACCCAGGCTACGTTGCCAAACGCTTAGAGATCGGCGCAGTCGTCGCGGCAGCACCTCGCTCAAATGTCTTTCGCGGTTCACCAGCACCGGGCGATGTCATTCTCCTCATCGGTGGTCGCACCGGCAGAGATGGAGTCGGCGGCGCAACAGGCTCATCCAAAGAGCACACCGACACCGCCCTCGAAAATTCCGCCGAAGTCCAGAAAGGCGATGCGCCAACCGAACGCAAAATCCAACGCCTGTTCCGCAACCCGGAACTCACCCGCAAAATCAAAATCTGTAACGATTTTGGCGCTGGTGGAGTCTCCGTCGCGATCGGCGAAATCGCACCATCCCTCATCATCAACCTCGATGCCGTCCCGAAAAAATACGACGGACTCGATGGTACCGAACTCGCCATTTCAGAATCCCAAGAACGCATGGCTGTCTGCGTCGATCCATCTGAAATCAATTTCTTCATCCGCGAAGCCGACAAGGAAAACCTCGAGTGCGTCCACGTCGCCGATGTCACTGATTCCGGTCGACTCATCATGAACTGGCGCGGCAAAGAAATCGTCAACCTCAGCAGAGCCTTCCTCGACACCAACGGCGTCCAACAATCCGCCAAAGTCGAAGTAAATGCCAAAGCCATTTCTTCCACTGCCCTGTCCGCCATAGCTTCAGCGACGGAGGATCACTGCTCACTGATCACTGATCACTTAAAATCCCTCAACATCGCCTCCCAAAAAGGCCTTGGCGAAATGTTCGACGGCTCAGTCGGCGCAAACACCGTCCTCTGGCCTTTCGGTGGATCGAACCAACTCACTCCACCCGATGCGATGGTTGCCAAGCTTCCTCTGTTAGAAGGAGAAACCGATGCCGCCACGTTCATGGCATGGGGCTTCGATCCCTACCTTTCAGAAAAATCTCCTTTCCATGGTGCTGCGTATGCCGTCACGGAATCGGTCTGCAAAGCGGTCGCCGCTGGCGCTCGCCTGAGCGATGTCCGACTCACCCTACAAGAATATTTCCCTCGCCTTGGCGATGATGCAAAACGTTGGGGATTTCCCTTCGCCGCTCTGTTAGGTGCATTCCGCGCCCAACACGAACTCCGTCTCGCTGCCATCGGTGGTAAGGATTCCATGTCCGGATCGTTCAACGAACTCGACGTCCCACCCACCCTCGTTTCCTTTGCGCTCGCACCAGGTCTGGCATCGCTCGCCCTATCGCCCGAGTTTAAGAAAACCGACTCCACGATTTCCTTGGTATCAACTCCTATCCTACCAAACGGTTTACCAGATTTCACAGCCCTCAAAGAAATCGCCGAAGCACTGCATCAACTCAACAAAGCCGGAAAAATCATTTCCCTCCACCACATCGGAGCAGCAGGCATCTCCGCAGCTCTGGCCAAATGCTGCTTTGGAAACCGCATCGGTTTCAATGGGAGCGCGGACGCCCCGTCCGCATCACTATCCGGCCCAGCCTATTTCAGTTTCCTCATCGAGCATGCAACAGCGGATTCAATCCCTGGCGCCACCATCATCGGCCAAACCACCGAAGAACCCACCCTCACCCTAAACGGCGAAACCCACTCTCTAACCGATCTCCAAACCGCCTGGCAATCCACCCTAGAACCCATCTACCCAACCAAACCGGATTCTTCCAACAAGGAGCGGCTGCCTGTGGCTGCCGGACAACCCAAGTCTTCAAATCAAAAATCAAAAATCGTCAATCAACAACCTGTCCGTCGTAGCCTTGGCGAAGTCGGATCGTCAATTAAACCACGAGTCCTGATCCCCGCCTTCCCCGGCACCAACTCCGAATACGACTCCGCCCGTGCCTTCCAACGTGTGGGTGCCGAAACTCACATCGAAGTCTTCCGCAACCTCTCCGCAAAACACATCGAGGAATCCATTCACGCTCTAGCCGAGCAAATCAAAACCTCCCAGATCCTCTTCGTTCCCGGTGGTTTCTCCGCAGGTGACGAACCCGATGGTTCCGCAAAATTCATCGCCACCATCCTGCGTAACCCACGTGTTGCCTATGCAATTTCCGATCTCCTTGAAAACCGCGATGGTTTGATTCTCGGAATTTGCAACGGCTTCCAAGCCCTGATCAAAACCGGACTCGCCACCCATGGCAAAGTCATCGCCACCGATACGAATTCCGCAACTCTCGTCCACAACGACATTTCGCGACACATCTCGCATTACGTCCAAACCCGTATTACCAACAACTCCTCACCTTGGCTCGCTAACCAAGAAATCGGAACGATTCACACCGTCCCCGTTTCACACGGCGAAGGCAAATTCTACGCCCCTGAGGAAGTCATCGCCCAACTTGCCGCCAACGGCCAGATCGCCACTCAATACTGCGATCCCCAAGGCAACCCAAGCATGCAACACCCGTTCAACCCGAACGGTTCACTCTGCGCCGTCGAAGGTATCACCTCTCCTTGCGGTCGCGTCCTCGGGAAAATGGCTCACTCAGAACGATATTCCGCAGGCGTCGCCAAGAATATCCCAGGAAATAAGGTGCAGCCAATCTTTGCAGCGGGCGTGAGTTATTTTGGGTAGTATTAGATGTTGCGGGCCTGATTTACCACAATGGCAGCGTAGCGGACATGGGCGAACACACCGTAATATTGAGTCAAAGGGAAGAGAGAAAATGGAGGACACAGAGCCTAATCGGTTCAATTAATATACTCAGTGTTCTCCCATCTCCCCTCCGTGACTCTGTGGTCAAATAAAGCACTAATCACCTGAAACCTCCCGCCAAATGTCATAATTGGCACAAATTATGCTTCATTTTTAGTAATCTGTATGACTAGCTTTGTGTAGGCGTATTTCCGCCCTGCCAAATGGCCGAAGCTTCACTCTACCAATCCCTCTCTCAGTCTCAGACTCTCGCGCCCCAAATGCGCAAGAGCTTGGAGATTTTACAAGCGAGCACTTTGGAGCTGAATCAACTCCTACGCCAAGCATTGGAGACAAATCCCACCCTTGAGGACGTCACGGAACTTGAATCGCTAGATCAAGAATACGAAGAAGGCGAGGATCCGGACTCTTTGGATTACCTGAACGAAACCGATGACGACTGGAGGGATCGTTCCATCATGGATGGCAAGAACAGCCCCTGGACCCAAGAGGACGAGGAGAGACGTCAGCGACTCTACGACAACATCGTTGCACCCGAAAGCCTCCAGCAACATCTTCAGAAACAACTCGACCTCGCACTGATCGAGCCAGCCGTGCGTACGGCAGCGCAAGAGTTGTTAGGTTTTATCAACGAACGAGGATTTCTTGATGAACCTTTGCAAAAAATCGGACTAAATTCCTCATCCACGTTTAAAAATCTCCGCGAAGCAATCAGCCTGATTCAAACCTTTGACCCCGCTGGTGTCGGCGCATCAGGCATCCCAGAAGCCTTACTGATCCAACTCGAACGCTCTTCAGGAACAGAAACCATCGAATACAAAATCGTAAAAGATCACCTCGAAGACCTCGCTAGAAAACGTTACCCACAAATTGCCAAAGCACTTAGCATAAGCGTGGATAGAGTCACGGAGGCCGCTTCCAACATCAGTCGACTCTCCCCAAACCCAGGCGGCGAATTTGATCCGACCGGAAACCCTTACATCCTTCCCGATGTGATCATCGAGAAAAATGACGATGGAAAATGGTCGGCCCGCCTAACAGGCGAACACCTCCCCAGTCTGCGCATCAACGATTTCTACAAAGACATGATAGGCAAAAGCGGAGTGGACGCGAAAGCGCGTGCATTTCTCCGTGATCAGATCCGCGACGGCCGCAGCCTGATTCGTTCCATTTCACTCCGCCAGGAAACCATCCTTGCGATTGCTCACAAACTCATCGATCAACAAACCGATTTCCTTGAAAAAGGCCCGCGTCACTTACGTCCGTTAACGATGAACAACATCGCCGACGAACTCCAACTCCATGCAACCACAGTCTCACGAGCCGTCGCAGGAAAATACATCTTCACACCGCAAGGCCTGATGGAGATGCGTGCTTTCTTCGCCACCGGATACCAAACCGAAGGCGGCAACGAAGTCTCCAACGCCGGTGTTCGCGAAGCGATCCAACAACTCGTCTCTCAAGAAAACCAAGCCAAACCTCTTTCCGACGACGCAATCACCAAAGCCTTGGCCAAACAAGGCATCACCATCGCCCGCCGCACCGTCGCCAAATACCGTGAACAACTCAATATCTTGCCATCGCATCTCAGGAAGTCTTTTTAGAGCGTAGAGACCATGAATTTGGTAGGGCTCCATCGCCGAGGGAGCCGCGCAAAGCGAGACGCATATGATTGCTCCATGAAACTTTCATTTCTTCACCATTTCATGCGGTGCCCTCGGCGATAGCGCCCTGCCTAACACTCAATCTAACAAATCAGGATAACACCTCTCTGCGATTTCCATACTCAAATCCAAAATCCTCTGCGAGCGTGATTCTTTCAACACCTGCTCCGCCAGTGCATGACAATCACCGTAATTCAGAGAACGAATCACCTGTCCCACTTTAGGCAGAATTTTAGGTGAAACCGAAAGCTCCTCCACACCCAAACCTAACAACAACGGAGTAAGCCGAATATCGCCGGCCATTTCACCGCAAACTCCTGTCCAAATTCCCTGTGCCTCACCGGCTTCGACCGTGCGTTTGATCAAACGAATCACGGCGGGATGGGTTGGCCTGTATAGATCCGCGACGTGCGGATTCACCCGGTCAACCGCCACGGTGTATTGGATCAAGTCATTGGTTCCTATCGAAAAGAAATCCACATGCGGAGCTAGTAAATCCGCACAAACCGCCGCGGACGGCACCTCGATCATCACGCCGACTGGGATTTTATCATTAAATGGAACTCCCTCAGAAGTCAGTTCATCCATGCAACGCTTCAACATCTCTCGAGCGCGGATCAATTCCGATAACCCAGAAACCAGCGGGAACATCACTGCAAGTTTTCCATGAGCGCTGGCACGCAAGATCGCGCGCAACTGATCACGGAACATCGCCGGACGTGAAAGTGAAACGCGAATACCGCGCCAACCGAGGAACGGATTGGGTTCCGGCTCAGTCAATGGCTCGATCGGCAGTTTATCGCCTCCGGCATCCATGGTCCGAATAATAACAATCTCCCCATCCACCGCTTTACCAACCCGCTCATAAGCTGCCGTCTGTTCGTTTTCATCCGGCATTTCACTGCCGTTAAGTAACAAAAACTCTGTCCGATAAAGCCCCACCCCTTTTGCTCCGCTTTCTTTGACCTGATGCAGTTCTTCAAGAAACTCAATGTTTGCCGATAAAGTAACGACCCGACCATCTGTGGTTTCGGTCGCTTCGTTTTTAAGCGCGTCTAGTTCGTTGCTCTGCCGTTCTTTTTCAGCAGCAAGCGTGATGTATTTTTCTAAAGTATCACGCGTTGGATTTAAAATCAGTTTTCCCGAATATCCATCGATCACTGCCGGAGTGAGAGCGGTCACTTGAATGACCGATGCCTCCAAGCCAACCACCGCCGGTATACCGAACGAACGGGCTAAAATCGCGGTATGTGAGTTCACACTTCCCTGCTCGGTCGCAAAACCCAGCAGATGCCTGCGGTTCATCGATGCCGTATCAGACGGCGATAAATCATACGCTAATAGAATGTGTGTCCCGTCAGGATCTTGATGCCCGCTGTCTTCGTCGACCTTAAAATTCCGCAACACCCGTTGCGAAACATCCTCAATGTCGGCTGTGCGCTCCCGCAAATACGCATCTGGGATGCGGCGCATGGCTTCCAAGAAATTTTGCATCACCGCATAGAACGCGTATTCCGCATTCTGCTGGCGCTTCTCAATCGCAGTCATCACCCGATCAATCAGCGATTTATCCTCAAGCAACATCACGTGCGCTTCGAAAATCTCACTCTCGGAATTTCCCGCTAAGGACTCCAAACGCTCTTGCAAATCCGTAAGCTGCTTCTTTGTGATCGTTACCGCTGTTTTAAAACGCTCCTGCTCCTCAGCAACCTGCTCCTCTGGAATTTCATAAATCTCCGGTGCGGAAAATCCACGTGCGTTCACATGGATCGGCCCCACCGCGATTCCCGGCGATGCCGGAATCCCAGTGAAGACTAATTCTTCAGCATGTGCAGTTTTAACCATTCGTTGTTTCTGAAAACCAGCGTTTCAACAAATCCACCAAGGTTTCAAGCCCTATCTGGATTACTTGTCATCAAGCAAGGTTCTTTACCAGAAAAGCCGCCTTCCCCGAAAGGAAGACGGCTTGAAATACTGGGACTTATTCCTAGTTCAACCTCATGGAAGCGGAACTTCGGAAATCGTCTTAAGAATGCGCGAAGCGATCTGGTACGGATCACCTTGCGAGTTCGGACGACGATCCTCTAGGTAACCTTGATACTTATCGCCTTTAACAAAGCTATGTGGAACACGGATCGATGCACCGCGGTCAGCAACACCGTAAGAGAACTTATCGATAGACTGAGTCTCATGGAGTCCG
>JANOKJ010000098.1:0-12698 GCA_031419275.1 Akkermansiaceae bacterium
GTCGCGCTAGGCCTTCAACAATGGCGGTCTTACCCACACCCGGCTCACCGATGAGGACGGGATTGTTTTTGGTGCGACGCGAAAGCACCTGCAGGACCCGACGAATCTCGTGATCTCGACCAATCACTGGATCGATTTTTCCAGCACGCGCACGAGCCGTTAGATCGGTTCCGTATTTTTCAAGCGTCTGATATTTTCCCTCAGGATCGGCATCAGTCACTTTTTGTGAACCGCGCACTTCCTTGATCGCGGCCTCAGCCTTCTTCGTATCGAAGCCAGCTTCTTTCAATAACTTGCCAGCCGGTGAATCGCCTTTTATCGCGCCCAATAAGAAATGCTCAACCGAGAGAAAATCATCACCCATCTTTTCACGCACCTGATCGGCATCTTCTAAAGTCGCCCGCAATCCAGCGCTGATCTGTGGTTGGGTCGATGCTCCTTGGACGCTGACCTCTTTAGCCAAAGCCGAGGCCACCGCAGCTTTCAACATCGATGCTTCGACACCCGCCTTTTGTAAAATCGGCACGGCGATCCCGCCTTCCTGTTGCAATAACGCCAGCAACACATGCGTGCTACGCAACTCAGGATGGGAAGATTTCGAAGCTAATCCCTGCGCGCTTTGCAGAGCTTCTTGAAGTTTTTGTGTGAGTTTATCTAAAGCCATAAAATCTGAAGTTATGTATATCTCTAAGATGAGCGACACCGAACCCATAAGCAAGTTTACATACCATGCAGATTTTGTGATATTCTACGCATGAAATAACACATTGGGGTTGTGGGTTTTTAACCTCGAATTTCTCGAATGGGCACGAATATGAATATTTACTTCGTTAAATTGACCCAAAAGTTGACTTTGTGATTTCATGATTCAAATAATTTCTTATAATTCGTGCCCATTCGAGAAATTCGTGGTTCAAAATTCCACAACCCTTCGTCCACATACCATCCCCATGAACAGCCTCATCCTTCCACTTCTCGCCGTCGGTGCAGTAACCGCAGTCGTTTCCACCACCCCCCCTGCTCCCACTGGAAAATGGCAATCCCTTAAAATCAGCCGTTATTTCTGGGCTGAGGGCGCCTGTGCCGCAGATGTAAATGGTGATGGCAAAACAGACATCCTTAGCGGGCCCTATTGGTATGCGGGGCCGGATTTCAAAACCTTAAACAAGATTCACCCCGATACAAAATCGTTCAACGCCGCAGATAAAAGTGTCGTGCCAGGCTACGAGGGTGAACTCAGCGGTAAAAACGCCTACTCGGAAAACTTTCTTTCCTACTCCCACGATTTCAACGGCGATGGCAAACCCGACTACCTAGTGATCGGCTTCCCTAACAAAGAAACGTTCTGGTATGAAAACCCCGGTGCTAAGGATGGCGATTGGCCACGCCACGTTGCCCTCGCCTCCACCGACAACGAATCCCCCATGCTCGTCGATATCAATGGAGATAAACAACCCGACCTCCTCTGTATGTCCGGCGGCAAAATCGGGTACTCAACTTTCGATCCTGCCAACCCTACCGCAATCTGGAAATGGAACGCCATCACTCCGGCCGATAACAAATCCTTCCAGCGCTACACCCACGGCATCGGCCACGGCGATATCAACTCGGATGGCCGCACTGACATTTTAGAAAAACGCGGTTGGTGGGAACAACCCGCCAATTGGGACGGCATCACCCCATGGACTTTTCACCCAGCCACCTTTGGCGATAAAGGCGGCGCACAGATGTTCGGTTATGACGTGAACGGCGACAGCCGCACCGATGTTATATCCTCGCTCGACGCACATGGCTACGGTGTCTGCTGGTTTGAGCAAAACGCAGACGGCACATGGAAACAACATCTCCTAACAGATACGCAAAAGGAAAAAGGCTCGACCGGAGTCGCGTTTACCCAACCGCACGCGCTGGACCTCGTCGATCTTAATGGCGATGGCACACTCGACATCATCACCGGAAAACGCTTCTGGGCACACGGCCCGAAAGGCGATCCCGAGTCAGATCAGGCACCCGTCATCTACGCTTTCATGCTCACCCGTAAAGACGGCCAAGCAACATATACCGCGGAAATCATCGATGCAGACAGTGGTGTCGGCTGCCAAGTCATGGCCAAAGACGTCAACGGCGACAAAAAACCAGATATCATCTCCGCGAACAAAAAGGGCTGCTTTGTGATTTTCCAGAAATAGAGTTAGATCGTTATAGTGAATCTAACAAATATTCTTTATTCCATGCGGCGGCCTCGGCCCCGACAGATCGGGGTGCACGATGCCGCCCTACCTTAGACCTTTGGGATAGGTGGTTGATTTATCACTTCAGGCAATTCAGGAACCAGTTTTACGGCTGTGCCGGAAGCGCTGACCATTAACATCGATCCGCTGATGGTTTCGTAATCGATATCGATCCCTACCACTGCGTCCGCACCGAGTTGAATCGCCTCTTCTATCAATTCATGCAATGCGATAGCTCGACCCTGTCGTAAATTGCCTTCGTAAGCTCCGGACCGACCTCCGACAATTTCTGTCAAACTGGCAGCAAAATCCCGAATGATATTTGCTCCCATGATAGCATCGCCAAAGACCACACCCACGACCGAATCAATCGTTCTTCCCGGTAGATAAGGTGTCGTCGAACAAGGCAATCGATTAGCCAGCGTATTCACCGCGGAAAACTCGCTGGATGGCAGAGGAAATTCCACCCTCTCTCCACTTTGGGTCGATCCACATTTCCAGCAGGAATCGAATTGCGCTTCGTGTACTTCACTACAGTTGGGACAGGTCCAGTTCATGGTATTTTGAGTGTATTGTTATTTCTGTGAACTTTTTATCGAGCAAAACTTATCTATACCAGACTGTGACGATGGCGATGTAGTGACCGAATGAAGAATCGATAGAGACGATTTCATTGTGCGGATTCTGGTCAATCCACTGCCGCGCCTGCAGTTGGGCTCGGTCGAGCCTAGTGCGATCATGCTCTGCATTGTGAAATCCAATATGCTCGCCTTCAAATCGGATAAGCTTAATCGGTTCTGGGACTTTAGGTAGTGGTGGTGGTGTTGCACTCATTGTGTATTGAATTCTTTGATTGAAATATGGCTTGGATGAAAGGCAAGATTTCCCCAGCATTCCGACGTCAGACTTATTTCACCATCATGAACGATATTAAAATCACACTCCACACCACCGCAGGCGACATCGACGCAACTTTTTACGCCTCCAAAGCACCCATCACTTGCGCGAATTTCCTCAATCTCTCCCAGCGCGGTTATTACAATGGCGTTGCCTTCCACCGCGTAATCGAAGGTTTCATGCTGCAAGGCGGCGATCCAACCGAAAGCGGCCGCGGCGGCCCGGGTTACAAGTTCGCTGATGAATTTCACCCCGATCTCCGTCACCGCAGCCCAGGTATTTTCTCCATGGCCAACGCCGGTCCAGGAACCAACGGCTCCCAGTTTTTCATCACCACCACCCCCACCCCATTCCTCGACAACCCCCACACGGTGTTCGGCCAAGTCACCAACGGCATGGAAGTAGTCGAAAAAAACACCGGCAAAAACAACACCGGCGAGCGCGGCTGCAAATTCAACGGAGTCGGCGACAAAATCACTTCCGTCACCATCCACGACGACACCACCGATCTTTTTGCAGATCAAAAGGACAACATCGAGCACTGGAACTCCATCTTGGACAAAGCCTAATCCCGTTCTTCATTTGGTTTTTAAAATTTAGAGTTTAAAATTTTCCACCCATGCTCCTCGACGTCAACCACCTGACCACCCGCTTCCATACTCGAAATGGCGTGGTTCATGCGGTCGAAGATGTCTCGTTTCAACTCGAGCGTGGTCAAACTCTTGGGATTGTTGGCGAATCGGGCTCTGGGAAATCGGTCACCTGCTATTCCCTGCTCGGTTTGATCCCGATACCTCCGGGTCGCATCGAGCGTGGCACGGCGATGTTCGATGGGATCGATCTGCTCAGCGCGAGTGAGAAACAACTTCGCGGGATTCGTGGAAAACGGATCTCGATGATTTTTCAAGACCCGATGACCTCGCTGAATCCATACATGCGTATCAGCGATCAGATCACCGAGCCGCTGGAGCTTCACGAAAACATTAAAGGCAAAGCCGCGCTGACTCGCGCGATCGATGCCCTAGCAGAGGTCGGAATCCCTGATCCGGAAAAGCGCATCCATTCCTATCCACACGAGTTTTCCGGCGGCATGCGCCAGCGCGTGATGATCGCCATGGCGCTGATCACTAAGCCCGAGCTTCTGATTTGTGACGAGCCCACCACCGCGCTCGATGTCACTGTCCAGAAACAAGTGTTAGATCTGATCAAGGACAGGCAGGAAAAACTCGGTACCGCCATCATTTTCATCACCCACGATCTTGCGGTCGTTTCCGAGGTCTGCGACCACATCAACGTGATGTACGCCGGCCGCATCGTCGAAAGCGCCCAGCGCAAAGATCTTTTCAGCAACCCCCTGCATGCCTACACGCGGTCCTTGTTGAAATCGATTCCATCGGCGCAGCCCAAAGGCCAGCCCTTGATCACCATCCCCGGTCTACCTCCAAATCTCGCAAACCCACCCAAAGGCTGTGCCTTCCAACCCCGTAACTTGCTCGGAAACCCCGCGCTCTGCCTGACCGATTCCCATCCCGAACTCTCCGAAATCCATCCCAGCCATTTCGCCCAAAACTGCCCGGGCTGCCTCGCTTCGTGATCTTTGAGCCCATAAAGAACTCACAATTGTCCTTCCCTGCCAGTTGACTTTTATTTCGCATCCCTTCATAGCCAACCCATGTCCACTGCGCTGCAACCCAAACCACGAATTCTCGGCCAAAAAGCCAAGGTGTTTATTGTGGCTTCCAAATACAACGAGCAGTTCACAGACGCACTCGTGGAAAACGCCATTTCAGAGCTGGGCGCACTCATTCCCAATGCCCGCATCGATATCATCCGAGTTCCTGGTGCTTTTGAAATTCCCGTCGTTGTTGCAAAATTAATGCAGCGCAAAGACCTCAACTGCATCATCGCTCTCGGCCTGATCATTCGTGGCGACACCCATCACGCCGACCTCGTCGCGTCATCTGTCACGCAATCGCTTCAAAACCTCGCAGTCAGCAACTGCGTTCCAGTCATCCACGAAGTCCTCCTCGTTGAGGATGAAAAACAAGCCCATGCCCGCTGCATCGCCGCCAGCATGAACCGCGGCCGGGAGGCCGCCAGAGCCGCCGTCGGCATGATCGATATCTTCTCGGAAATCGAGAAATCGATCCCCAAATCATCCCACAACAACTCCAAATAAAGATATGCCAAGTCGCAGGCAAATCCGGGAAGCCGCCGTCCAATTTCTCTACTGTGCCGATATCGAAGGCGGTGCCTCACCCGCAGATCTGCGCGAACCCTTCTGGCAATTTCTGACTGAAACGGATCGTAAACATTTATCCGTCGCCACCTTCCGCACAGTGCAACACCTCGCGATCGGCCGCCAAACCCGACTTGTCGAATTCGTCGAGCGCGCCGAAGTCGCCAAAGCCCACATCTCCGCCCTGCCCGCTACTGAAGCCTTGGTGATAGATCTGAATCGCCTGCTCGCACTCGAATCCTCATGGAGCATTTCCTACGGCCAACTCGAAAAAACTCCCAAAGTAGGCGATGACCAAGATGTCGTCGACGAACTCGATGCCGCGCTCTCTCATTTCTTCGAAGTGGATCGCGACCTCGCGTTCAATCGCGATAAGTTTCTCAAATCCAGCGAGGATTTCCCGAATTTAAAACCCCAGCTCGAAGCTCTCAACGCAACCATCCGCCGCCTGCAACGTATTTCCGATCGCATCCGCATGGTTGAGACGCCAGAGAGTTTCCCCGATCAGGCCGACCTCGCGAAAATCCGCCAATCCAAAGCCGAGATTTCCTCTCTCATCACCCAGACCGATGCTTTGGTCGACGCCGTGCTCGCCTGCAAACCGGAGATCGATGAAAAACTTTCCGCCCTTGTGGAAAACTACTCGCCAGAGCGTATCGACCCCGTGGATCGCGCGGTGCTTCGTTTGGGCACCTACGAGCTCATCAAAACCGACACCCCCCACAAAGTCATCATCAACGAAGCCATCGAACTAGCCAAACGCTTCGGAACGACGGATTCCAATCGCTTCGTTAATGGTATGTTAGATTCGGTGGCGAAGTCGGTGGTTTAAATGGTAGGGTCGCCGCGCCGCCGGCGACCCAAATCAAAATTCTCAACGCGCTATCTGTCTGACAGGCGTGTGACCTGACTTCAGCACCGACCGCCTCGGTATTTATTGAAGAGGTGACAACGTTGACCTAACTGACAATGTTGACATCACAATCAGTGACGTCATTGAAGTCATTCCATAGGCTTCGTGCCTTTGCATGCCGGATAGCCTGTGCAACCCCAAAACTCTCCTTTCGCGGATCTGCGACGGCGCATGGACTGTTGGCAGTGCGGGCATGATGGGGATGGCTCGGAATTGCGTTGTTCCTCTCGGGCTTCGAGACGGCGAGTGGTGAGTCGTTCGTTAAAGCCGCCGGTTTCTTCAAACGCCTTACCTTGCGCGGCGATCTGGCTTTTCAGCATGTTCAATGCCCTGCCGATGATGAGCAGCATGGCGTTAGCGACAACCACCGGATCTTGCGAATCCAACCAGCGAGCATATTTCCGACGTTGCTCCAGCGCGTGCTTGGCTGACTCGTGGACCACGTCATCATGGAAAGGCGCGGTATCGATCGAAATGGCGTTCACCGTGCGGGCTTCCTCGGAGTGGACCGACCAAGGCAATTCGCCGCTATCAATAATGAAGATCTCATAATCGCCGCGCAACTCGCTGAGGCTGGCGCGAGCGACGTCGGTGAGTTTCATTTCCGTATCTTTGGAAGTCGACGAGCGTTCCGAGCCTTCGATGATGTTCTGGCGTCCGCTGCGCGCAGCCTGCGTCATCTGATCGTATTGGCGACCCTTGGGATCGTAGAATTTCTCCCTCGCTTCACGATGATCATGTGTCAGGAATTGTCGACAAAACCGCAGGGTTTCGAGCTGAACGAGAGTGGCAAGAGTGAACGAATGCAGCTTCCGGAATCCGCCATGTTTGTCAAAAAGCTCAGACATGGCACGGTGATGTTAGATTGGGGGACATAACAGAGGGGGCAAACGGATGCTATTGACCGAAAAACATGTGTCAATCCCAGTCAACAAGGTCAACCCCGTCAACAAGGTCACTCACCCCCGCGACTTCGCATCAATCTCTATCCATTTCCACAACGCCTCAATCGCATTAGTAACCTGCTGTTTCGTCGCCGCAAGATCACCAATCACTTTTGATTTACCGTAGAGATAATATTTAATCTTCGGTTCGGTGCCAGAGGGACGCACCGCAAACGAGCGACCATCAGCAAGATCAAAGAACAGCATTTTCTCCTTCGGCAGCAAATCACCTTCTTGGTCGTAGATATCTTGTGCAGAAAAATCGCGGAAACGAACGACCTCAGATCCATCGATCACTTTCGGCGGATGAGGCTTGGATTGGCGTCTGGGATGAATTCATTTTTAGGGGTGAATAATTTGTCCGTCCCAATTTACTTACGGCTTTTCTAGCGAATTTCTGCTGTTCAATTTTTTTGTTGTGTCTTAAGGATATCTATAAGTTCATTAAGACTTTTGAATTCCCCCAATCCATCGATTTTAATCGACCCAGTATCAGATACAGAAATCATACGCATCTTGAATGTGGATTTTGCAGTACCAAGATGCATCAGCAATATGTAATGTCCATCCTCTCGGGCTTCAGCTAGAGCTTTCGCTGCGACTTTTGCGTTATCTTGGAGGGATTTATCGGCCAGCTCCAAGTTGATTTCGTTCCACTTTCCGTTCTTTATGTGACCTAAGCATACTGCATTCACAGGAGTATTTGCCTTCGACATCTCTACGAACATAGGCATGTTTTCCAGCCTGTCCGCAGCGGATGCGATGCAGCACAGGAACTGACTAAACACCGAAAAAAATAGGAGGATTTCAAATTTCATAGCTCAAAATTCATTAGGTTCATTTTATTGTGGCGAATTTACTCGATGATTTTTTTGAAAAATAATCCATGTTCCATTTCGACCGTCCCCTTTGGTAGGGAATGGACTATACTTCCATCGATAAAACTCTCTTTGTTTACGGGTAACCAAAGGCGATAGGTAAAACCCTTCTTCATTAAATTCTTTTCAAATTCGCTACGTTCGCCTTCGGGAATGTCAGTAAGCATTTCCACTTTGAGCAGTTCATCTTTAGCGTCTTTGGTTTGAACACGAAATCTAGCTTTTTTAGGATCAAGCACAATTCCCTCTTCTTTGCTTTTTACATATAGAGGGATGCAATCAACACCATCCACTTTCGAGCGCTCTAGATTAGCTGCTGCTTGGTTGATGAAATTGTAAGGTAAAGAGCCGCCATCATCCGCTACACATACTAGACTTGAATAAGAAAAGATCAGTGCTGTTAAGGAATAGAATACTACGATTTTCATATTTGGTTTAGGTTACACGTTTGATACTGCGATAGGGACTTGCTTCTAATCGATTGTTTCACTGGGTTCTGGTGTTTGATTATAACATCGTAATCGGAATTTACATCACCCCCGCGACTTCGCATCAATCTCTATCCATTTCCACAACGCCTCAATCGCATTCGCAACCTCTTGCTTCGTCGCCGCAAGATCACCACTCACTTTCGATTTCCCGTAAATGTAATATTTAATCTTAGGCTCCGTTCCAGAAGGACGCACCGCGAACGAACGACCATCCGCAAGATCGAAGAACAACATTTTTTCCTTCGGTAGCAAATCACCTTCTTGGTCGTAGATATCTTGTGCGGAGAAGTCTCGGAAACGAACGACCTCAGATCCATCGATCACTTCCGGAGGATGGTTTGCGTAAGAGTTCGCGAGCGTTTGGATTTTCGCTGCGCCATCGGCACCTTCCATGGTCAGGGATTTTCCGACTTCTAGGAAGTAACCGAATTGTTCATAAAGCTCGTCGAGAAGTTGTGGCAAAGTTTTTCCAACCGAATTCGCGTAAGCTGCGACTTCCGCGAACATGAGAGTCGCGCCGTTGGCATCTTTGTCGCGCACGGAATCGGATCCGAGATAGCCGTAGCTTTCCTCTCCGCCGAACACAAAGAAGCGTGAGTATTCCAAACGCAGGGCGCGGGTTTGGTCTTCGGTGAGGCTGCGGTAATCGCCTTTTTTATCGGCGGGAATCGCGTCTTCGTATTTCTTGAGTTTCGCGGAAATGTATTTGAAACCTGTTAGAGTATCGACCACGGAAACGCCGAATGAATTCGCGATGGCGGTTTGTAGCTCGGTGGTAACGAAGGTTTTGATCAAAACCCCACGAGTGCGGTTCGAGTGACTGACCCAACCCAGTTCAAACATGGTTTTCAAACGATACCACGCCATCAAGGAACCGATCTGATTTCCTGTTAGTAGCACCATTTTTCCGTTAACGTCACGTGCAGCAACGCCCATGCGATCGGCATCGGGATCGGTTCCGATCACGATTTCCGCTCCAGATGATTCTGCGAGCTGGATCGCCATCGCAAGCGCGGGGCCGTTTTCTGGATTCGGTGAATCGACAGTTGGGAAACGTCCGTCTTGAATATCTTGCTCGGGAACGGTTAGAACTTCAAAACCAAGATCGCGCAGCATAGGCACATTGATGTGTCCGCCTGTGCCGTGAAGGTTGGTGAAAACGATTTTCGTGCTGGTGGTTTTCAATAACTCCGGCTGCAACAACAGAGTTTTCAGACGTGAAACGTAAACCGCATCGAAATCACAACCCAAGGTTTTGATAATCCCCTGCTCTGCAAGTGGCAAGGGCTCGTAGCGTTCGCTGGTCACGGCGTTCACTTCGCCAATGATCGCGGTCGCGTGTGGCTCGACGATTTGTGCGCCGTCGTTGAAATAGGCTTTGAAACCGCAATCGTGCGATGGGTTATGGCTCGCCGTGATCACCACACCGGAATCCGCACGCAGCTGACGGATCGCAAACGACAACTGCGGGGTCGAGCGCGGGCCATCGAATACATACGCATCGCATCCATGCTCTGCGCAGACTTTCGCGCAGAAATCCGCAAAGTCTTTCGAGAAATGCCGGGTATCGTGCGCAAACACAAAAGTGACTTTGCCACCGCCCTTCGCACCCACCGATTTCATGTAGGCAATCAAACCACGCACCGCGCGGGATACGTTGTAATAATTCATCGTCGCGGTGCCGACGCATGGAAACTCAGGCCTGTCATTCGGTCCGCCCGCGCCTTGTTCGGCTGCGGTGACCGTGCGACCGATGGTCCGCCCCCTCAAGCCGCCGGTGCCGAAGGCGAGGGTTTTGAAAAACCTATCGTTGAGTTCCGAGAAATTTTCAGCAGCCAACAGTTCGGTGACCGTGCGTTTCGGCAAGTCGCTTGCCGCTCCCGCTAACAGGGATTCGATGTTTTGTTTGGCGGATGCGAGGAGTTTTCCTGAGGTGACGGCGGCGGATAGGGTTTCGGAAAGGTCGTTCATGGTCTGCGGTTGAAAATAAATTTCGGAACCAGAAGACCGTATTTCGGGCTGAACAGATAGGCAAAAATGAACAAAATTCCGAGCAAGATGACGATGGCGGGTCCCGGCGAAATCCCGAAATAGCCGGATGCCAAAACCGCCACGATGGAGCCCACTCCCCCAATCAGCCCCCCGCCCCAGAACAAGGCGGATGTTTTATCGGTCAGCAGGGAAACGATGGCCGCTGGCGTGACGAGCAAGCCCACGGAAAGCACGCAGCCCACCGCTTGCAGGGATGAAACCAACGCGAGCACCAACATCATGAAAACGAGGTATTGCATGGCACGGGTCGGAACGCCCTGCGCGGCTGCAACGTTGGGTTCGAACAAGGTCAGCAGCAAGGGCCGCATCAACAAATTTCCCGCGACCAAGATCACCGAACCTATCGTGAAAACAATCCAGAGATCGGTGTTTCCAATCGCCAGAATATCCCCGAACAACCAATGCTCGAGCTCGGTGCGGGTTTCAAGTTTCGGCAGAATCGCCACACCTGTCGCGAAAGCCGCTGTGTAAAGCACGGCCAGCGAAGTCCCTTCAGCGATCCGTTTTCCGCGCGCCACCGCGACCGATCCCAAACCGACTAACAAGGCCGCGAACAACGCGCCGATGAACGCGTTCCACTGCGACAGATATCCTGTGATCAAAATCCCCACCGCAATCCCTGGCAACATCGTGTGCGACAAGGCGGACACCGATAACGCATTTCTCCGCAACACCACGAAGCCGCTGAAAAATCCATTGGTGAAACCGATGAACGCCGCCGCCGCCAAGGTGCGTTGGTAAAATGGGCTGTTTAAAAGTTCCTCAAGCATGACTTTTGGTTTCCTCGACCGCGAAGGTTTTCGCAATCAGTGACGGGGTTAGAACCGATGCAACATCGCCGAAACCGACCTGTTGGGTGTTGAGCACCAGGACTTCGTCGAACAACAAAGGCGCGGATCCGAGATCGTGATGGGAGGCGATGATCAATCGTCCTTCCGCAGCCAGTTTAGCCAAAAGATCTCCTAACAAAATCGACGCGTTTCGATCCAGCCCGGTGAAGGGTTCGTCTAACAAAAGCACATGCGCCTCCTGCGCCAAGGCTCTCGCAAGGAACGCGCGTTGCTGCTGTCCGCCGGAAAGCTCGCGGATCTGCCTGTGCTGCAAGTCTTTCAAATTCAGCGATTCCAAAGCCCTATCCACCGCTGCCTGATCTTCGTTGGAAAACTTGCGCCACCAACCGGTTTGTGGATACCTGCCCATTTCCACCAAACCTCGAACGGTGATCGGAAACGACCAATCGATTTCCTCGCGTTGCGGCAGATAGGCGAATTCACGCGACCACTTCTGAACGGAAGTCCCGCGCCATAAAATATTTCCAGAGCGACGCGGCACCAGACCGGCGATCGCTTTCAGCAAGGTCGATTTCCCCGCTCCGTTTGGTCCAACCAGCGCAACGCGATTGCCACAGGAGGTCGCAAAGGAAACGCTATCGAGCGCCAGAATATCCCGATACGAAACCGTCAGCCCCTCGATCACCAGTTCGTGGTGATGGCTGTGATGCGCGCAACAGTCGTGATGGGTTTCTTCTTTCAAAACGTTAGCTCCAAAAATTCATCGATGTTTCCTTCCGCATCGAACACCCGCGTGACGGTTTCCTGCCCCGCTGCTTCGATCACCAATTTCGCAAAACCGCGTCTGTCACCCAGTTCATACCAATTCACTTTTAGAAACACCACCGGCTTGTCCAAATCGATTTTGATATCCCCCGTCAGCGGCTCGATCCCGCTCTCCGAGGAAAGATTCGTCGATGACACCTCTCCCCCACTCGTGATTTCCACAAAAGCCGCCCGCTCCGAAAGCGTCAGGATATAACGGGCTCGAATGATTTTCTTGGATTTAACCTCCGTCGTTTCCCCACCAGCCATCGGCTTTGTTTTCTCCTCCGAGGTCAAATGAGAAAACACCAAGCCCGAGACGAGAATCGCCAATAAAACCAAAGCCGTGCGTATCAATGGAGAGCCTCTCACGCAACTAATATGCATTAAGGAAGGGGACCTGCAAGCGCAGAATTGTGATTGGTAGGGTCGTTTTGATAAAACGACCGCCACCAAAT
>JANOKJ010000099.1:0-6170 GCA_031419275.1 Akkermansiaceae bacterium
CATGGCTCGCCGTCGACTTTTGCGGAGATGCTTTCGAAGATCGGTTTCATCACATCCCAGGTCGATGTTGGACCGCCGGGCATGATGGATGGGCCTTTGCGAGCGCCTTCTTCACCACCGGAAACACCGGCACCGATGAAACGGAAACCGAGATCACCAAGCCATTTGTCGCGGCGTTCGGTATCGGTGTAGAGAGAATTTCCTCCATCGATGATGATGTCACCTTTGTCGAGAAGCGGGATGAGCGATTCGATCACAGCGTCCACGGGACCACCGGCTTTCACCATGATCATGACCTTGCGTGGTGAAGCCAACGATTGCACAAAACCTTCGAGAGTCTCTTCACCCACGATTTTCTTATCAGGATGTTTTGCGACAAACTCCTGCATCGCGCTGGTGGTGCGGTTGTAAACGGAGACTTGAAAGCCTCTTGATTCCACGTTCAACACAAGATTCTGACCCATGACGGCCAGTCCGATTAGTCCAAAGTCACTGTTACTCATATTTATTTTGGGAGTTCCCTGCGCGGGGAAATAAGAGACAAGACGATTCTGTGCAACACCTTGTTGCCTTTTCTCCATCAATTTCGCACATTCGTCGCGTGAACCTGCCAAATGCGATCACTTTATCACGCCTCGTCTTGACCGCGGCGTTCATTTTTTTCGTGGCTTGGGACAGCACATGGGGTCATTTCACAGCCTTAATTCTCTTTATCATCGCCGCAGTCAGCGATTTCATCGATGGCTGGCTGGCCCGTAAAATGAACCTCGTCACCCCTCTAGGTAAACTCCTCGATCCCCTCGCTGACAAAATCCTCGTCTGCGCCGCATTTGTATTTCTCACCGCCGAGGGCATCTGCCCCGTCTGGATCACCGCCCTCATCATCGGCCGCGAATTCCTCGTCACCGGCCTCCGCCAAATCGCCATCGAAGCCGGTCAAGTCCTCGCCGCCGACAATTTGGGAAAATGGAAAACCACCTTCCAACTCACCTACCTCATCGCCGGCCTGATCTGGCTGACGTTTGAAACGATGACCACCGTCCCAACTTCACTGAAATTTTTCCATACGCTCACCACTCCATGGGGAGAGAACGCATGGCTCTTGCCCATCACTCTCGGCATCGCCGTAGCACTGACGGTGATCTCAGGCTGGAACTACCTTTGGTCTTCGCGGTATTTGTTGAAGGGTTGACATATCAACCTACCGCGACGATTCAGGTAGAGTACGAGAAATACAACGAAGGGAATGAAAGAGACAGCTGAGACAACTAGCCCCCACATACTTGTCATAAGAGCGACTGAGATATCACCGGCCAATGCTGATGGATCAGCACCTCCTGACTTCTGAAGTTGATCAAAAGCTCGAATCATTCCAAAAACAGTTCCCACCAATCCGACAAGTAGTGGCAGCACAAGTCCGCTACCAAAAATCATGGTTGCTATACCGAAGACACGCTTCGAACGGAGGAGACTCTCTTTTTCGATGACTGAATCATTCTCATCCATGCTCAAATCGTAGATGTGTGATGATCAAAAATCCAAAAATCATTTCACCCCTAACAAATAAGCGAACAGGTCCTTGAGTTCATCCGGATTCAGACGGTTGATCATCGCTGGCGGCATCGGTGACACTTTCGATGGTGCCGTACTCTTGATGTCGCTGCGGCTGATTTCCAGTTGATTGGTGAAATCAAACGGATTGACTCCCAAGATCAGGATCTCGTCTTTCTCGTTGAGCACGCGTCCCGTGATGGTCGATCCATCGTTCTTCACAATATCCGTGAATTCATATTGATCGGAAATCACTTGGCTGGGATCGACAATCGAGTGAGCGAGATCCTCGATTTTGAATCGACCTGAAAGGTTGGTTAGGTCGGGGCCTTGGGCTCCGCCTTCTGCACCGAATTTGTGGCAGGTCGCACAGAGCGATGCCTCAAACATGGCTTTGCCATTTTCCAGATTTCGATTGGTCAGGCCTTCGCTTGTGACTTTCTTGATTTCTTCCACGGTCCAAGCTCTACCTGGTCCTTTGACCGGAGGCAGGGCTTTCGGTTTTTGCGCAGGGGCTTGCGCTTCGGCAGCAAAGAGCTTTTGTTCTTCAGGCGTGCCGTTTTCATAGATCTGTTTGCGGATCATGGCGATGAATTTGGCGTAGCTGTTGCCACCGCTGCGGCTTTCGATTTCACGGAACCAACTGAAGACACGTCTTCTCTCATCGCCTTTCCAAGGACCTTTGACAGCTCTCAAGCAATAGATGTAATGAATCTGAGCGGACGGCGGATGATTCTTGATCACCTGATTGATATCGTTGCCGTATTTCGAATTCCGCTCCACCAGCACTTTCCAATCCTCCGCATCAGCAGCAGGAGCCTCGTCCATCAATTTCAAAGTTCTCGAAACGACATTCGGTGCCTGAAGATAGCAAAGCATGCGCGCGAGTTCGAAATTCATCGAGCGATCCGTTGCAGGATAGGACGCATCGATTTTTGAAATGACGGCAGTCTTCTCTGCTTCGGATGGCTCACCACTTCGAATGAACACGAGGCCAGCGGCTCTTAGCCAGTTGATCTGTTGCTGTTGGGAAAGTGATTTCCAATCGACTTTCATTAAGGTTTCCAAAGCTGCTGCGCGATGTTTTTTCCCATCCAATCTGGCAAGTGCCATCGGTCCGAGGATCTGCGACCATGCGTTTTTCTGAGTTGAAATTTTCGGGATCCATCCGGTATCCGGTGAACGTTCCAAAGCGGTGCGCGCCATGAAACGAAGGGTGCGCTCTTCAGAACTCAGGTGTTTGAACGCGAAGTCGGCATCGAACTTTTTCGGATCGCGGATCATTTCCGCAAGCTTGTCTCTGTCCGCATGCTTGCCGCCTTTCGCTAACTGAGGTGCGGTCGATTCCTTACCGGTATAAACCACTCTCCAGAGATGAGATTTTCCACGACGACCACCCGTCGCGAAATACATCGAGCCATCTTTTCCAATGACTGCATCTGTTAGAGGCAATCCGGCTCCTGAGACAAACTCCTCTTTCTCAGCTTTGAAAGAAGAACCGTCAGGTGTGAGGTGCACGGTGTAAATCGTCGCGAAGGTCCAATCGAAGGCATACAGCGCTTGTTGATATTTTGCAGGAGCTTTGAAGCCGCGACCCGCGAGCATCCCTGTCGGCGATCCCGGACCGATATTGAGAACCGGGCCCATGCTGTCTTCATAGTAAGCTGGCCATTTTCCGGTACCATTCCGCCAACCGAGCTCGGTTCCCGGCACGATGTGGGAAATCCGTGTAGGACGATACCACGGCATTCCGAAATCCCATTCCATATCCGCATCGTAGGCGAACAACTCGCCGCTATCGTGGAACGCGGCGTCATAAGTGTTGCGTTGCCCCATGGAAACCAACTGCCAATTCGAACCATCAAGTTGGAATCGTGCGATAAATCCACCCGGAGCCCAAACGTTCGCAGCATGGCCATTGCCATCGGGATTGCGCAACACGAGTTGATCCTCGTTCCAAATCTTCGGAGCAAATGAATCCATGACTTCAGGAACGTGGGCAAAGTTTCCAGTGATCAAATAGACCCACTTCTTGTCAGGAGAGAGCACCAAGGAATGCACGCCGTGTTCACCACCCGCTTTGATCGCCTTGACAAGCTCCGGCTTTTCCCAACCCGTTGCCGTCTCTTTCACTTTCCAAACACCTGTCTCCACCGCGTTTTTCTGTGCCTTCTCATTGATCGAAATGTAGAGCACTCCCTCGTGCCAGAGCAATCCATGGGCTCCACCGATCGGAATATCCAAAGCCTCAACCGTGGTTTCACCGCCTGTGAGCGGTGGCAGAGTGATACGAAACAACCCACCGTATTGGTCAGAAGCAATCAATCTACCCTTCCCATCTTCAGTCAACGCCACCCAACTGCCCTCTTCTTTTTTAACCTCGTATAACTGTTCAAGCTTGAAGCCAGAAGCTACTTTGAATTTTGACGTTTGGTCAGTCACTTGAGCATCAAGCACTGCAGAAAAGAAGCCGGCAGTTACAAGAGGGAGGAATATGATTTTTTTCATCGGTGAAAGATACTCAACAGGGTATAGTCTGCTTTTCAAATAAATTCGTTTTCATTTAAAAAACAACGACCATGAACCTTCCTTCCCCCGACAAAATCACCGCCCTCGAACAGCGGATGCTGTCGCTTGGGATCGAACCGGCAGATTTATTGGAAAAATTCGTCCGCGGCTCGGGCGCAGGCGGCCAAAAAATCAACAAAACCTCCAACTGCGTCTTCCTCAAGCACCTCCCCAGCGGCATCGCGATCAAATGCCAGATGGACCGATCCCGTGAGATGAACCGTTTCCTCGCCCGTCGCGAGCTTTGCGATCAGTTCGACGCCATCGCCAACGGCAAGGCCTCCGCGAAAACCCAAGCGATTGAGAAAATGCGCCGCCAGAAGCGCCGACGCTCACGCCGTTCAAAACAACAATCCGTGGCCGACAAACGCATCCTATCTCAGAAAAAATCCCTGCGCAAACCACCGAGTGAGTGATCAAGCTTTCTCGAGGACTATTTTAAATTCGTAAGTCTCCGGCTCTCCGGGAATTAGCTTCGCGATCAAAGACGCGCGATCCGCTTCAGGCACACGTTGCAAGAGCTTGTCGGTATCGTTCAGCTTTTCACCGGGGAAATACATCTGGGTGATCAATTCCACGAAACCGAGCTTAGAAACTTTGAAATGAATGTGCGGCGGACGTGACCAGTCGTTGGATGCTGGATAAGATCCGGGCACTATCGTTTTAAATTTGAACTCCCCTTTTTTTCCGCTCGGAACAATCGCCCATCCTTGGAAATTCGGATCCAGTGGTGCCTCGTTTGTATCAGTGGGATGATTATACCGACCCGCCGCATTTGCCTGCCATAAATCCACTGTCGCGTCTTCAATGGGTGTGCCATCCGTATTCAAAATAGCTCCCGAAATGATCACCACTTTCCCCTGTGCGGTGCCTTCTTGTCCTTCGATTTTTGTTAAATCAAAATCCTTATCCTTCTGAGCGACTTTTGGATAAAACGGCCCCTCAACCTGCTTTGGTGTCTTCGGCAATTCCTCCGCCGATACTCCAGTGATCCCAGCCAACGCCCCGGTCACCACACCACCTTTGAAAAATTGCCTGCGTTTCATAGCTAAATTACATACTGATCTGATCGCTGGTGGCGAGATAAGAATTCACATTATAATACCTGCGTTTTATTAACCACAGAGGCACTGAGAAAGAGGAGAACACTGAAAAACGGGTTGTAGATCTGTGTCCTCCTCTTTATCAGTGCCTCTGTGGAAAAAAAAGCCGGGACTATCAAAACCCATGGTAAAATAAGAAAAAGCCGGACAGGTTTCCCCGTCCGGCTTTTGTGAAAATCTCGGGCCGTATGGTTCACCCCAATATGTCGGGGCTACGGCTCGGATAGAATTTATTTGTCGTCGCCTGGGCTCCACTCTTCGGAAGCAGCAGTAGCAAGGTTGAAAGCTTGCTCGAGGCCAACCATCTCGCTGGATGGGCGGAGGGACTCGAAGCTGGCGCTTTCTTTCTTAAGTTGCTCTTCGGAGTAGCTAACGGCTTTGATCGAGAGACCGATGCGGCGCTCGACTTTGTCGACCTTGATGACGCGGGCTTCGATTTCGTCGCCAACTTTGATGACGTCTTTGACTTTTTCCACATGGTCTTCGCTGAGTTGCGAAATGTGGATGAGGCCGTCGATGTCACCTTCGAGGGAAACAAACGCACCGAAGGATGCGATTTTCGCAACCGTGCCTTTGACGACGTCGCCGACCTTGAAGCGGTCGTCGATAGCGGACCATGGATCGCCTTCGGTTTGTTTGATACCGAGTGAGACGCGTTGGTTTGCTTTGTCGATTGCAAGGACGATGGCTTCGATTTCGTCGTTCTTTTTGAGAACTTCGGAAGGATGATTGATTTTGCGAGTCCAAGACATGTCGGAAACGTGGATCATACCGTCGATACCTTCTTCCAGTTCCACGAACGCACCATAAGCGGTGAGGTTGCGGACAGGTCCGGTGATCGTTGCACCCACTGGGTAACGGAGTTCGATTTCGTCCCATGGGTTGCCTTCGAGTTGGCGAACACCGAGCGAGATTTTTTGTTCCTCGATGCTGATGCCAAGAACCACT
>JANOKJ010000100.1:0-47183 GCA_031419275.1 Akkermansiaceae bacterium
TGCAGCACACCATTCGGCATCACAAAGCCGTTATCAATGTGCATCATCGTGTGCGGCGACAAGTGCCGCACTCCGTTATAATCGCCTTGTCCCCAACGCTTCATGCAGGCGAGGAACTGATCCTTTGTCACGAACGGGTACAGACCCATTGCCGTGGTGTGATAATGCGACGGACTGACTCCAGGATTATCAAAAGAATTGATGTCGTAAACTTCCCACTTGGCCCAGTGAAGATGATGGGGAATGGGGTTCAGATTGTCGAACTTCTTGGACACGATCGGCCAAGTGACCTCGCCGAACAAGGATTTCGAAAACGCAGTGACTTTCTCTCCCATGACCGCTTCCGGATTGGCCGCAATCAAGTCCTGAAGTGAAATGAACTGCCCGTTTGGCGTGAGGACGTGTGCTTCTCCTTCACGAAAAGGTGCCTTTCCCGTGCGAGTATCGATGACGCCTGTCACAATGGGCACGGTGCAGCACATCCAAACTTCATCGAGACCGGTGCCGCCCATGTAGTCTGGGTAATACGATTTCGCATCCAGGCGCAGGCGCTTTCCTGGTGAGCAAAAGGTTCGGCCGGCATAGCGGTGCACAAGCTGCAGCACCCCGTCGTTCTGATTGAGGCAATCATCGAGAATCGAATCCGATCCGCCGCCGGATCCGTCGATCACATCTTGCTTGGGGTATTCGTGCAGTTTATCAGGGAGAATTGAGGTCGAAGTAGCCATGGGGAATGGATTCTGAGGATTTAGAAAAAGAGAAGCAAGAGCGAATCTTTCCGACTCGCTCGAACTAGTTCAAGGGCATATCGGACCGCATGACTCCAGTCGCGCTCTTAACTCTTCCCTGAAAACTGAAAACTTGAAACTAGCAAACTTATGAACCTCAAAACGGAAACTTCCCACCCATACCCTTCATCATATCGCCCATACCACCGGCACCGCCCATTTGCTTCATCATGTTCTTCATCTTGCCTGGCGATCTCATCATCTTGCGCATTTCACCGAACTGCTTGATGAGTTGATTCACTTGCACGATGGAAGTTCCGGAACCCGCCGCAATACGCTGACGCCGCGAGGCTTTGATAATCTCCGGACGAGCGCGTTCGATCCGCGTCATCGAAAGCACGATCGCTTCGGTGCGCTTTAGCTTACTGTTATCCAGCGCGCCAGCAGGGAGTTGCTTTTTGATCTTGTTGAAACCCGGCATCAATCCGAGCAAGCCCTCAAGCGGACCGAGATTCTGGATCATCTTCATCTGATCAAGGAAATCATTGAAATCGAATTTGCCTTCCTGCATCCGCTTCATCGAGCGCATCGCATCGGCTTCGTTGACCTTATCTGCCACGTTCTCGACCATGCGGACGATATCGCCCATGCCGAGAATACGATCCGCCATGCGCGATGGATGGAACTCCATCAACTGATCCAGCTTCTCACCCTCACCTGCGTATTTGATCGGCTTACCCGTGACCTCACGCATCGAAAGAGCCGCGCCACCGCGTGCATCACCGTCGAGTTTTGTTAGAACGATACCAGTGATACCCACTGCATCATCGAAATGCTTCGCCACAGAAACCGCTTGTTGTCCAGTTGCAGCATCCGCAACTAATAATGTTTCTTTCGGCTTGAGAAACGCATGCAAGCGCTTCAATTCCTCGATGAGTTTTTCATCAATCTCTTGCCGACCCGCGGTATCGAAAATCAATACCGTCGCACCTTTTTCCTCACCGTAGGCAATCGCCTCACGAGCCACTTTCAGCAAATCCGTTTCACCCCGATCCGGCGCAAACACCGGCACATCGATCTGACCCGCCAGCGTGACCAACTGATCGATCGCAGCTGGGCGATACAAATCACACGCCACCAACAACGGCCTGCGACCTTCCTTTTTCAAACGCCGCGCCAGCTTCGCCGAGGTCGTGGTCTTACCCGCACCGTTGAGGCCGACCATGAGAATCCGCGCCGGCGGATTGAGATCGAGCGGAACATTGTCGCCACCCAACACCCGGGTTAGCTCATCTTGGAAAAATTTAACGATCTGCTCACCTGGCTTGATCGATTTTAAAACATCCTCACCCATCGACGCCTCTTTGACCCGAGCAATCAGATCCTTCGCCACGCCGAATTCCACATCCGCCTCAAGCAAGGCAATACGGATCTCGCGCAACGCATCCGTGATGTTTTTATCCGAAATTTTACCGACCCCGCGGAGGTTGCGGAAGGTCTTGTCGAGGCTGTCGCTAAGGGCTGAAAACATAATCTGGGCGAGACTTTATGTTTTATCATCCAAAGCTCAACTGTGAATTCATGCGTGAAAGGTAGGGCGCCATCGCCGAGGGCGCCGCATGGAATGAGGAAGAAAAGGATATTCCTAGGGAGAATCGAATACGTTCCGCTTCGCGCGGTGCCCTCGGCGATGGCACCCTACCAATCTCGACCATTTGGTCGGTACCGACCAAATGATCACCAACCCACAATCTAGAATTAAAAAGCCGTTCGCGCCTTCTCCATAAATGGCTGAAAGCGGCGTCAGTGACGAAGTATTCCCACCCCCAGAAGAATTTATTTGGATGAAAACCCGAACTAACCTCTCATAAGTCCATGCGTTATTTGTTTTTCCTACTCGCTCTCAGCTGCACTGCCTTCGCAGAAAAAGAGCAATCTGCTGCCAGCTTGATCCCTGAAGTCTCATCGATCGCTCCTGGAAAACCTTTTACCGTCGCACTGAAACTGGATCACCCCAAAGGCTGGCACAGTTATTATCTGAACTCCGGTGGTGTGGAGCTTCCACCAATGATCACCTGGAAACTTCCCGAAGGCGCAACCGCAGGGCCCATCCAATGGCCAGTGCCACAGGTTAAAGACGGTTTTGGCGGTAAAAGCTTCATCTACAGCGGAAGCCCGGTTTTCCTCGTCGAAATCACACCAGCCGCAACTCTCAGCAGCGGTAGCACGTTCACTTTTTCCGCCGATGCGAATTGGCAAATTTGCGATAAAACCTGCATCAATGAAGAAGCAAGTTTTTCACTAAGCCTGCCTGTTGCCGCCGATTCAGTCATCGATCCTAATCAAAGTTCTTTATTCGAAGCTTCTAGGCAATTGATGCCAAAAGCCCTACCCTCAGAAATCGAAATCTCTGCCGATGCCGATGAATCCTCTCCTGACTCCATCCTCATCAAACTCAAAGGAGTAAAAACAAGCCCAACCGATTTCATCCCCAACGAACCTTACCTGAAATCTCTTTCCGAAGCTGGTGAAATCACCCCAATCGAAAATGGATTCCAGATCAAACTCGAACGCAAGAAAGTGGATTTCCTCGACGAACCCATCCCGCAAGGAAACTCCGTTTCCGGCATCCTCGTAGGTCCTGATAGCTATATCATCCCAGAGATTTCTCTCTCCCAACCCGCGCCTGAAAAGACTTCGTTTGTTGCACTGCTTAAAATTCTGGGCGGCATGTTTCTCGGCGGATTGATCCTGAACTTGATGCCATGTGTGTTTCCAGTGATCGGATTAAAAATCATGGGTTTCGTCCAACAAGCAGGAGAAAACCGCCGCTCCATCGCGCTGCACGGCATCAGTTTTGCCGTCGGAGTACTTGCTTCTTTTGCAGTCTTAAGTGGCATCTTATTTGCCGCGCGCGCCGCAGCTATCAAAGAAGGATCCGCGCTGAAAGGTTGGGGCTACCAACTCCAGGATCCGAACGTCGTCGTGGTGCTCGTGCTCCTCATGTTCATCCTCGGACTCAACATGTTCGGCCTTTTTGAAATCGGAACTTCCGCAACTTCTGTCGGTGGAAAACTCCAAAATAAAAGCGGTCACACCGGATCGTTTTTCTCGGGTGTTCTCGCAACCGTCGTCGCCACACCTTGCTCTGGACCATTTCTCGGAGTCGCAATTGGCGCGACTTTAGCTCTTCCTTCCAGCCAATTTTTCCTGAGCTTCACCGCCATGGCGTTAGGTCTAGCACTCCCTTACCTCATACTTTCTTTCTACCCCTCTTTAGTCGAAGCGCTTCCTCGCCCCGGCGCATGGATGGAATCATTCAAACAAGCGATGTCGTTCCTGTTGTTTGGATCAGCTGGATATTTCCTCTGGTTTTACGCAGGCCTCATTGGCCAAGAATATCTGCTCGCCCCTATCTTTGGGCTCTGCATGATTGCAATTGCGGCGTGGGTTTATGGTCGCTGGTATCTACCTCACCGCACCAAGAAAGCTCGTAGCATCGCGGTCGTAATCGCTCTTATCTTTTTCGGCACAGGAGTCTTCCTCACCTTACCGCAAAAACCCTCAACCATGAAATGGGAAGCTTGGTCAGAAGAAAAAACAGAGGCCCTTCTTTCCGAGGGGACAGCTGTCTACATCGATTTCACTGCGCAATGGTGTTTCACCTGCCAAGTGAATAAAAAAGTCGCCTACACGGATGAAGTGATCGCCCTCGCGAAAAAGAAAGGCATCGTTTTCCTAAAAGCAGACAAATCCGCTCCGAATCCTGCCATCGAAGCCAAACTCGAAGAACTCGGCCGCACTGCCATCCCAGTCAACGTCCTGATCCAACCCGGTAAAGAACCCGTCATCACCCCAGCTATTCTAACCCCCGGAATTCTAACAGATCTCTTCAATCAAGTCCCCGATCCAGCGAAGCAACCATAGCCGAGGCCATTTCCGCTTTTTAGTTTTTCAACGTTACAGCTTTTACCTACTGCTGCTCCTCAGCCGGTGGTCCAGTTTCAAAGCGCATCGTATCCTCAATGAAGGTCAATGGTATCGATCCCGTCTCACCGTTACGGTTTTTTGCCAAAACCAACTCCGCTTTACCTTCTGACGCCGCGCGCTCTTCCTCGTTCTCAGCGTAGTATTTATTCCGGTAAAGCAGGCCGACAAGGTCGGCATCTTGTTCGATCGCGCCGGATTCACGAAGGTCCGACATCCGTGGAACACCCAAGCTTTTCCCCGTCCGTCCCTCCGGTCCCCGGTTGAGCTGTGCGAGAATTAAAATAGGAATTTTCAGTTCTTTCGCCAGTGCTTTGATCCCTCCGGAAATTTCCGCAATCTCACGTTCACGAGAGTTCTCCGCCTGCTTCGTACGGGATTTCATCAACTGGAGATAATCGATCGCGATAAACTGAATATCTTCATCGCGCTTTTTTCGACGCGCCTTCGCACGCAACTCATTGATCGAAATACCCGCGGTATCATCAATGAAAAGCTTCGAATCCATAATCTGCATCGAGGCATTTATCACTCTCTGCAGCTCCTGTTTCTTCGGCGTGTATCCGCGCGACAATTGGGAAACCGCAAACTTCGCCCTCGCAAACAACAAACGCTGCACCAACTGCGCCGAGCTCATCTCGCAGGAAAACACCATGCACGGCTTGCCCTGATCCAAACAGACATGCTCAACGATGTTCATCATGAAAGAGGTTTTACCCATCGAAGGACGCGCCGCGATCACAAACATCTCACCTGGTTTCAAACCACCCGATTTCCTATCCAGCACCTCAAAGCCCGTGCTGATACCTGATGAAGTCTTTTCATTGGTAATCAACATCTGGAAATTCTTCATCACCTCTTCAACCGTATCCCTCAAAGTATGAGCTTGATTCGTTTCCGCACTCTCACGGATCGCGAGAATCGATTGCTCTACGGAATCCAACAACGCAGGAACCTCATCGGGCGCTTCATATGCCTGCGCCACCGCCTCGTTTGCACTGCGAATGATCGCCCGCAACACATACTTGTCTTTCACATGCTGAAGGTGATGCTCGAAATGCCCCGGAGTAGTCGCATAGGTGTAAAGCTCTGCGACGTAACCCGGTCCACCACATTTTTCTAACAAACCTCTATCCATCAGCCGCTGCACCAACGACACCAATTCCACCTGCGCCCCCGACTCGAACAACTCGATCAAAAATCCAAACAGAGTTGAATGATTCGGAAGATAAAAATGCCCGGCGGTCAGTTTCGCCTCAACCGCCTTACCGATGTATTCCAACGGATCCTGCAACATGGTCGAAAGTAAGGATTTCTCCGGACCCACCGCATGCGGCAACGCACGCGTCACATCATCCACCTCGCTCGCTCCTTTTTGAAGACTCGGTGCGGATGTTTTTTGTTTCAGTAAGTCAGCCATGGGAGGGCGAAATTAAGCCAAAATCCCCACTGCCTCGTCAATCTCACGTATTTCTACCGAGAAACTGAATGTGGCGATTGTGAACAACTTTCCCCAGTGCGATGCCGCTTTGAGAAATTCAGGGCTTTTTATTACAGGAGAGAGGAGAATTAGGAGGAGAGGAGGATAGGTTTGGATTTTTAACTTTTTATTTCTCCTCTTCTCCCAATCCTCCTCCCTCATGTAAAACAAGCACGACACAATGTCAGGCCGAACTTATAACCCTCCTGATACTTCCAAATTCAATCTTCACTTTCCCCATGCGAGCTCTTCTCCAACGTGTTTCCTCCGCCAGCGTCAGCATCGACGGTAAAACCGTCTCATCCATCCAACACGGGCTGCTAATCCTGCTCGGCATTGAAGAAGCCGATGATACCTCAGATATCGATTGGCTATGTGGAAAAATCACCCGACTGCGGATCTTCGAAGACGAGGAAGGGAAAATGAACCTCAGCATCCATGACATCGGAGGCGAGGCATTGGTCGTCAGCCAATTCACCCTCCACGCATCCACTAAAAAAGGCAATCGCCCCTCTTTCCTCAAAGCCGCTCCGCCCGCGATTTCAGAGCCTCTCTACGACGCCTTTTGCAAAACCCTCGAAGCCGAACTCGGAAAATCCATCAGACGCGGAATCTTCGGCGCCGAGATGCAAGTTTCCCTGACCAACGCCGGCCCAGTCACCATCTGGATCGATAGCCGGAACAAAGAATAATTGACCCGCCCTGATAAAATCGAGGATGGGGTTGTCATTTGCAAAAGAATCATGAATTCTCACGCATCTCAGGCCATCTAGCCCCGTTATTTCATTCAATTTAAGAGAATTATTACCTAATGAATTCAAACGAAAGCTCTACCATTGACCGCGGCGATTCGCTGATCACACAGTTTAAATCTCTTAGCCAAATTTTCTGGCTCGCTGGATGGATAGAAATCGTCGAGCGATTTTCATACTACGGTGCGCGTGTTGCTTTGCCCGTCTTTATGGTTTCCGCAATCGGTAGCGGCGGCCCAGAACTCACACAAATTGAAAAAGGCCAAATCTTCGGTATTTGGGCGGTGGTTCAATCCTTCGTGCCGATTTTATCCGGAGGTTTTGCCGATCGTTACGGTTACAAGGTCAACATCGCCATTTCCACATTCCTTAAACTTCTCGGTTATATCGTGATGGCGTTCTGTATCCCGATCACCGAGCTAATCGCAGGCATGTCCCTCGAGTCCGCACGAGCAAAAGGGGTCGACCACGTTTATGAAGTGTTGTTTGCGGGATCGGTGTTAGTGGCACTTGGAACAGCCATCTTCAAACCCGGCATTGGCGGCTTGATTTCCAGTCAACTCAATCCACGCAATTCAGCGCTCGGCTGGAGTGTGTTTTATCAATTGGTTAATGTCGGTGGATTTGTCGGCCCGCTGTGTGCCGGTATGCTACGAGTGCTTGAATGGCATTATGTATTCATGCTTTGTGGTGCTGCCATTTCATTAAATTTCATTGTGCTGTTTTTCATTCCTGAAACCGCACCCAAGCAAACTGGGGAAAATAAACCCGGCCCGATCAAGATGTTTTACCAATCCATCTGCGGACTACTCGATCCGAAATTGTTTTTCTATACTCTGAGCTTTGCTGGCTTCTGGCTGATGACATTTCAAATTTTCGATATCTTGCCCAACTTCATTGATGATTGGATTGACTCTCGTGGTCTTGCTAATGCTCTAAAATCGATTTTTGGAGCGAGTGTCCCGACCGTGGGTGAAGGCAACTTAACTCAAGAATGGATCATCAACTTCAATGCCCTGCTAATCAGCCTCGCGACCTTCATAATGGGTTATATGACGCGTCACGTGAAACCTCTAGTGACAATCATCTTTGGTATTTTCTTAGCCATTTTCGCCACTTACGGACTTGGAATGAGCATGAGTGGTTGGTGGATTCTTGGCTGCATCCTGTTGTTCTCTCTCGGTGAAATGATGTCAGGACCTGCCAACTCCTATTTCATCATGAGTATCGCACCCAAAGGTAAAAACGGTCTATACATTGGATTTAGCGGATTCGCTGTCGGCATCGGATGGTCGGTTGGTTCGATCATCGCATCTCGTCTCTATCAAGCAGGTGGAGACAAGGTTGTATTAGCCAAGCGTTATCTCATTGATAAGTTGAATCTCGATGCAACTACCGTGGATGCTTTGCCCAAAGAAAAAGTCATGCCGCTTCTTTCTGAAACCACAAATTTGGACTCATATGCTGCCACTGAACTGCTTTGGAATACTTACCATCCCTATTCAATGTGGATGATCTTTGCTTTAATCGGACTCGCTTCTCTAATTATTCTTTGCATCTACAATCGTGTCACTCAAGACGCTGCTAAAAACCCAAATCATCCATTCAATCGCAAAGGTCACGCCTGGGTGATATGCTGCCTTATTCCAATTGCCATGACATTTGCCTACTGCACGTGGAAGTTCTATTCTCTAGCACTATTGCTAAACTCACTCTTTTTCTTCTCAATGCTTGTCATCGCGTTTTTGCCAAAGCATCTGCGCACATTGGAACCTGGCGAACCTAAATAATCGGCGCTGGCCGATGTTGAAAAAATAAGAATCTCTCAAGTGACGACGTCACGTTAGAGATTCACCGGCTGCGCACCATTCACGCGCGATGTTTCAGCGAGATAGGCCAACTGATGTCCTGCCAGTCCGTCCAAACCGATCGGAATGGCAGTAGGTCCAGTCATCAATTGATCGAGCGCATTCACGAGTCCGTAATCTCCACCACCGTGGCCAGCATAGCCTTCGGCAGATGCGTCCGAGACTGGAATGCTTTCAATGTTGTCCGTGCGATGTTCGCGGAACCAAAGTTCCGGAGTGCCGGCATCTGATAAAGGCTCACCGCCACGGAGCGAGCCGAGGGTGCCATGGATTTCAATCGTCCGGCAGTGATCGAAAGCAGTCATGGTCAAACTGGCAGTGATGCCGTTCTCCATTTCCGTGGAGACAATTTGATGATCAACCACGTCATTGTCACAGTGATAGGCACAACGACCCCATGGTGAGGTTTTGAGAAATTCAATAACTTGCTCATCGCTGGCATTTTCATAACCGTCCATGACCATACGCAGGAAATTGCGTTTTTCTGTTAGGTAGCGGTGGGCGTCATAATTGCACTGCGCAGCCACAGGGCAGCCGTCGGTGCAGCGCTTCGGAGCACCTGCTGGTGCGTTTTCCGGTTTAAACCAATCAAGCCGTCCAAAACTGGAAATCGTTTTGGGTTTGGAACCCGATAGCCAGCAAATGAGATCTGTATCGTGTGAGCACTTCGCCACAATCATCGGCGAGGATTTCGCGGTATTTCCCCAATGACCGCGGACGTAAGAGTGTGCCTGGTGAAAGTCGCCAACACCTTCGCTCAAACGCATCGTCATGATTCTTCCGAGTCGGCCGCTATCAACCACTTGTTTCACAGCTGAATAAAACGGAGTATAGCGAAGAACAAATCCAAGCACGATACGACGTCCGAGTGAACGCGCGAGAGCATCAAGTTCTTCACAGCGTGCTAGAGTTTCCGCAGCTGGCTTTTCCAAAAGTAGATCATAACCCACATTCAACGCGCTAACCGCATGGCCATAGTGATGCGCATCCTGAGTGCCAATGATGAGAACATCCGCCAACTTGCCCGCAGCGAAAAATTCCTCAGCGGAGTTGAACGTGCGAACCGTTCCCTCCGGAGCAAAACCCGCAACCGTCTGAGCCCGAAACTCAACCAGATCCGCAGCGGCGGTAAGCTCATAACGATCCGGCATAGATGCCGCGATTTTTGTGTAAGTGCGCCCCCTAGCACCGCAGCCAAGGACTGCGAGACGTAGAGGTTTGGTAGAATTGGAAGTAGATGTCTGCATGGGTAACATGCGGAAGATGGTAGAATAATCCGTTTTTGGCAATGCCCTGTTGTAAAAAGTAACAAGGAGGGGCTGTATCCTGCTGCCCTCTTTAAATGCAATTGGGCAGCAGAATGCAGCCCCTCCTTGTGTGAAAACTCCTGCAATTCTCTGACACTTATCCTGTGATAAGCATGACTGGCAAAATAAGGCTATTGTTGAATTGGGAGTATCTATTGGGCAACCAATGACTCCTGACGAGACTCTCAATACATAAAAAAATCCCTGATGACAAAAGCCATCAGGGATTTGAAGTTTTCTGACTAATCCGTTTAGAACTCGTAGCGGAACACGAAGTCTAGGCTGTGATTGAACCAGTTACCTGAGAGCGTAGGCTCGTAGGCGGCGCTGACAGTCATTTGATCGTTGATATCATAATCTAAACCGAAACCTAACATCAATGCTACTGGATCAGAATCAGGGCTGCTGATACGCTGACCGGTTCCGGCGATGACCGTGTCGAAGAAGACAGCACTATCAAGAAGTTCTGCTTGGATACCTGCGTCGATTTGTGCGTGTAGAACACTTCCGTTGCTGAACGATTTAGTTTTGGTGTAGCGAGCTCCAAGTTCGATAATCAAGCTATCGGATTCATTGCTAGCAACAGTCATTGGAACCGGACCACCTGCATCGGTAAATCCATCGTTGTCTGCACTGACATATGAGGCACGGACATATGGCTCGATGCGGGTATCGGCAGTTTCTTTGTAGGTGAAACCAGTCTCAAACCAAGCACCGTAGTTAGAGGAATCGTAGTTACCTGTGTATCTGTTGAGACCGACGTCGACACGAGTGACATCATTATCAGCCTGTCCATAGAAAAGACCCGACTCATAATATTTGTTACCATCGACGTAGCTTCCGTAAAGTGTTCCGTGGAACATTTCAGAGTCGCCATCGCCAGTGTTACTTTTGCCATCGATGTTCGAGAATGCCTGACCGGCGGCAAATCCAATGATCAAATTGTTTTGAATGAGGGTTTCAATGCCCAGAGCATAACCCGAGGACTGCCAATCATATCCTGCTAATACACCCTCAGAGTTTTGACTACCGATGTCATTATACTGGGTCACATATCCAACCAATTCACCTTGCTTGAGAGCAGGCTTGATAGAAGGGCCACTTGGACCTTCAGGTGCATTTTCGTCCGTGTTATCGTCCGTGTTGTCTGCTCCATCACCGCGAAGTGCTCTGCGGCTCATGGCCAGAGTTTCGGATGCGTTGTGCATGGCTTTCGTAGCTGAGTCCATCCCTGCTTGTGTTAGGCCAGTCGCAGGTGAGTTTTGCTGAGCGACAGTTACTCCAGTGAGAACCAAGTCCTCGCCAACTCTTGAAACGGTGAAGTCGAAGATCGATTTATCGTCGATAGTCACGTCCGTATCTCCGACTAATGTTACGGCATCCACAATAACTTGGTTTTGAACCGAGTCTAGGGTTGCGCCTTGTGCATCTTTGAGTGTGAGTGTTGAACTGGGGCTGAAGGTAGCAGTAGCACCTACAGTCACGATGGCAGGGCTTGTGACTAGAGAGTCACCGCCAATCCGTAAACCGAGAGTAGCGTCTGTGGCTACGTCCAGATTTCCGGTAAGATTCATGCGTCCGATCAAGTCTAAGGTCGCATCAGTGCTGATGGCTGCTGAGACGGCATCGATGCTACCAGTCACTTCGGTCACGCCACCGATGAAGCTGAGGGCACCAGTGCTCTCGATTGCATATGAATCATCCACTATCAGAGTGCCGTCATTTTCATAGGCTTGAGCAAAAATTGTGGCTCCGTCGAAAGTAAGGTCTCCTGTGTTGGAGATACCGTAGGCTTCGGCATAAGACGTAACTCCATTTTCAAGACCAGCTCTGGCGATCACGCGGACTGTTCCGGAGATAGTGCCACTGACATCTCCATAAACGCCATAGGCATATGCGTAGGCTTCAGCGGTGCCAGCGGGAGCTTCGGCGGTTCCACCAACGGCGGTGACCGTAACTGAGCCGGATAGGTCTCCATCGATATTGTCATCGATACCAGTTGCATCATCTACATAGGCATATGCGTCGCCAGTGTCCGAGGTAGCTGTGCCTCCTCTGGCTATGACTGAAACAACTCCAGATAAGTCGTCTCCAATGACATCGTCAGCACCGTATGCTGAATTCACATAGGCATTGGCAGTGCCATCGGTTGATGTGGCAGTTCCGCCTGTAGCTCTCACAGTAATCGTTCCGGAGAGCTCTTCTTCGACACCGTAGTAAGCGCCTACAACCCAGTCTACGTATGCATCGGCATCACCTGTTGTGGATGTTGCAGTTCCAGCCGTGGCTACCGCTGTCAAAGAACCGGAAAGGTCACCACCGATTTCATCGTCGGTGCCGTAAACTTCATACACGTAGGCATAAGCACTGCCATCTACTGAAGTGGCAGTTCCACCTGTTGCAGTAACTGTAACCGTTCCGGAGAGATCTCCTTCGACGCCATACTCAAGCCCGTAATTATAATCTACATATGCATTGGCATCACCGGTTACTGATGTGGCTGTGCCACCCGTGGCAGAAACCGTAAATGTGCCGGAAAGATCTCCATCGATGTCATCATAAGTGCCATAAACTTCATACACATAGGCATCGGCATTTCCATCTGTTGAAGTAGCGGTTCCACCAGTTGCGGCAACAGTAACTGTTCCGGAGAGATCTCCTTCGACACCGTAGTAAAGGCCATACAAGTACTCAACGTATGCATAGGCATCACCAGTTGTTGATGTGGCGGTTCCGCCCGTGGCTGTTGCTGTCAGTGTTCCGGAAAGTTCACCACCGATTTCATCATCCGTGCCATAAACTTCATACACATAAGCGTTTGCATCACCACTTGTTGAATTGGCGGTTCCACCAGTTGCGGTCACTGTAACCGTTCCAGAGAGATCTCCTTCGACACCGTAGTAAAGACCATAGTTATACTCCACGTATGCATTGGCATCACCGCTTGTCGATGTTGCTATGCCACCCCTGGCTGCAACTGTAACCGTGCCGGAAACATCACCATCGATATCGTCTTCGGTGGCGTAAACTTCATACACATAGGCTTCGGCTGTACCGCCATCTGTTGAAGTAGCAGTTCCGCCAGTTGCAGATACGATCATCGTGCCTGAGAGATCACCAGTGATTCCGTAGTAAGCACCAATAGCATAGTCCACATAGGCTTCGGCACTACCTGTTTCTGAGGTAGCGGTTCCGCCAGTAGCGGTTACTGTCATTGTGCCTGAGAGATCTCCTTCGATATAGTCATCGTAAACACCATAAACTTCATCCACATAAGCATTGGCAGTGCCATCTACTGATGTGGCAGTTCCGCCCCTGACAGTTACGTTCAATGTTCCAGATAGATCACCTACAATGCCGTAAGCGGTGCCATAAACTTCATCCACGTAAGCATTGGCAGTTCCAGCACCGTTTGTAGTAGCAGTGCCACCCGTAGCTGTAATTGTCACCGTGCCAGAAAGATCTCCTTCGAAACCATCATCAACACCAGAAACATAATCCACATAGGCATTGGCGGTACCACCTGATGAGGTTGCGGTGCCACCAGTGGCTGTAAGTGTCATCGTGCCAGTGAGGTCACCGTAGATATAGTCTTCAACGCCATAAGCTTCATAAACGTATGCATCCGCGGTGCCGGTGCCGTTTGCAGTGGCGGTGCCGCCCGTGGCTGTTACGGTCATTGTTCCGGATAAATCGCCGTCGATGCTGTAGTAGGCACCATAAACGTAATCCACATAAGCATAAGCACTACTAGCGCCGCCTGAGGTAGCGGTGCCGCCTGTAGCTGTCACTGTCATTGTGCCAGAAAGATCTCCTTCGATATTGTAGTATGAACCGTAGACGTAATCCACATAGGCATTGGCGGCGCCACCAGTTGAGGTGGCAGTTCCACCTGTGGCTGTAACTGTCATCGTGCCGGAAAGATCTCCCTCAAGATAACTACCGACGCCATAAGCATAATCGACATAGGCATTGGCGGTGCCAGTGCCGTTTGCCGTAGCAGTGCCACCTGTGGCAGTTACTGTCATGGTTCCGCTTAAATCGCCATCGATGTCGTTGTAGACACCATATACTTCATACACATAGGCATCTGCGGTGCTAGCTCCGCCGGTGGTAGCGGTCCCGCCAGTCGCGCTTACGGTCAATGTACCAGAAAGATCTCCTTCAATATCATCATCAACTCCATAGGTGTAATAGGCATAAGCCCCAGCATAACCACTTGTTGAAGTGGCGGTTCCGCCAGTAGATGTCACCGTCATCACGCCTGAAAGATCTCCTTCAATATCACCATTAACACCGTAGACATAATAGCTGTAGGCCTCTGCGGTACCTGTGGTAGAGGTGGCAGTTCCACCAGTGGAAGTCACAGTCAACGTGCCTGCGAGATCTCCAGTAAGATCATCGTCAATACCATAAGCGTCGTCAACATAAGCATAAGCCGTTGTTCCGGTTGCTGTTCCCGCTGTGGCGATTACCGATATTGAACCTAGAAGATCACCATCCAGTTCACCATCAATTCCATACGCATAGTAGACATTCGCATCACCGGTGGTGGATGTTCCGGCGATTGCGCTTACTGAAAGGCTCCCAACCAAATCTCCATCCCAAGTATCTCCATAAAAACCATAGGCACTAACATTGTTGTCAGCAGCTTGTGGTGCTAGACTGCGATTGTTGGTTACCGTGATGTTGCCAGTGAAATTATTGGTGTTCAAAACTCCGGCATTATCACTGTAAATGCCGTAAATCGTTTCAACACCTGGCACGATTGCGGTTGTGTTGTTTTGAACATTTAGATTCGCGGCGCCGGTGAGCGTTGCAGCCGCATCGATATCGACTCCAGCAAATTCGTCAGGCAAGACTTCCGTGTTCGTCGCATTTAAATTAGACGATAAGTTCAACGTGCCTGCAGGCGCTACGGTCGTGTCCGCAATAACCGCAGCGGACAAGTGGTTGAATGGGACGCATATGGTCAATATACCGGCTAGACTGGCTATATAGTGTTTTTTCATGTGTGTGAGGATTTATTTGAGAACCAATATCCGAAAATAACCAAACGCTGGTGCGAATGAAAAATAGTCGGATAGCAATTTATTGAAACTTACGGGCAGTAGAAAGTTCATAAAAACAGGTGAAGTCAATTTATTTTTGGTATTTTTCGAAAAAATCTAACTTCCCCGGGGTTACTGATGAGCCAAACCCATCTACTATCTACTATCTATTGTCGCGATTGCCCTTCAGCGGTCCTTGCGACCCGTTTATTGATGATCTCGACAGTCAATAAATCCCCCAGATCCAGCTATTTTTGGATGTTCTGGTTTGGAAACCACAAAAATCAGTTTCCCCTCACCCAGTGACGCGTTTCCCACTGATCGCTCCAGAGTCGGCCCTCTTGGGCGCATAACTTGCGCGAGAATTCATTACAAAAGCGCTCCTCCTCAGCCGATCCGACGATGCCCGGGCGCAATAAATGCCCGATTTCGTGCCCGAGCAGATAATAAAAGCGCTCATGAGACGGCGGGACGGCCAGATAGATGCAGAAAACCCCACGTTGGCGATCCACCACTTCCATCTTGGTGAAACCGGTTGATACTTGATAACGCGAGGAAGCTTCATTTTTCAGGGTATGCCTCAGCATAACTTGGTTGATTGGAATCTCGGGTGACCCATGGGTTTGGGTCAGCAATTTGATGCCTGAATTCAAAAACTGGTGAGCTTGGGCATCATCTATGGATCGATAGACAGAGTACCAGGGCACGGATGCGGGCTTTTTCACCTGTGGAGCACAGCTCGGCAAAACAATTAAAAGGATAAGCAATCCCAAAGTGATACGCCATGTTATAGACTTCGAGATCACCATAAACACCATGGATTAGAGAAGTAATCTTGAGAACGGCTGAGGAAAAGAAAAAAGGACAGTATATAGACTAGGTATGATGTCTATATGATTTCAAAAGACCTTGATTAAAAAAATCTGCCCCACTAGTTTCGAATCCGTTGAAGGTTCATGCCCTCATCATCAATCTAATCATAAGATATTCCATGCAATCACGACTCACTCCCATCATCATGGCTTCTGCCGCACTTCTGTTCATTTCGTCCTGTGAACAAAAAAACACCACTGGAGATATCCAAGCCACTGGGAACTTAGAAAATACCGAAGAACCTTTCGTTATCGCTCCGCGACTAGTCAATAATGATGGTTCTTTTGAATTATTGGCGGTCATCGATGGAGCTGATGCAAACAAACAATTCGTCAAAAATTTGGATATCGTCAGAGCTCAAAAAGTCGTTCTCAAGAAACTCAACGATGAAACTGAGAAGACCGATGAGACGAAGCAAAAAATCGCGGATATAGAAAAGAAACTCCAGGAGAACACCGACCTGATGGCCAAGATCTATGGATACAAGGCGGATCTCGATTACATCTACATCCCAGCCCGTTCCGCGCTCGTGAAATTGGTTGATGACAAGAAGGAGCTCATCAAAAAAATCGAATCTCCGAAAACCCATCAGAAACTGCAAGGCATGCGCAGCAAATACGCGGAGCTTAGCAAGAAAGACGGTGAAAGTTCCGCCGAAGCACAAGCTCTTGCAGCCGAACTCTTGAAAGAATTCAATTACGACGTGAAGTCGAAATATGAAATTGAGATCGGCAAAGGGGTTCTTTATCGCAAGGTGAATTAATTGTACTGATCGGTTCTCATCCGAGACATTCCATATCTTGGCTGTGTGACGAAGTATTACGAAATGTGAATTCTAGTATTTCGTCACCGCACTCCGCTCATCCGACGGATTCGGCTCGGGAATTTTTGCGGTGACTTCCGAAATCTTCTCACACGTCTCCCGCCACTTCGCATCCGACCACGCCAAGGGCGGTGACATTTTTTTACGGAAACGCTGCAGACGTTCTTTGGCATCGTCTCGCATCCAGATCGGGAGTTCAGCGATCGCTTTTGCAGCAATCTCCGCGGTTTCTGTTTGGTGACAGATCATCGCCAGATCATTGCCTGCGGAAATCGCCAGTTTAACATCCTCACCGCGGCCGTAGCGTTTACCTATCGCCCCCATATCAAGGTCGTCTGTTAGAACAAGATGTTTATCAAACCCAAGCTGGCCACGCAGCCATTGGGTGATGATTCGTTTGGAAAGCGATGCAGGGAAATCCGCATCCACATTCGGAAAACACACATGCGCGAGCATCACCGCATCCAGCTCCGGCATGAGCGCGGTGTAGGGAATGACATCCTCTTTCATCATATCCTCAATCGTCGCATCTGAAATCGGCAGATCGTGATGAGGATCGGACTTCGCACGTGCGCAGGCAGGAAAATGTTTTCCGCAACCGAGTATCCCGCGTTTCCGTAACCACCGATTCCATACTCCCGCGCGGTTGATGACATCTTGTGGATCCCTGCCCCAGCAGCGTTGGTTCAAACCGTTTTGCAAACTCGGAAAATAATCCAGATCCAACACTGGAGCGAAGTTGAGATTGAAACCTAACAAACGCAGCAGATCCGCTGTCAAAGCACCCGCCCATGCGATTTGCTCGGAGTCTGGCTGCGCAGCAAACGCCACCGCCGATGGCAGGGATGGCGCAATCGCCTTGGTCCGCTCCACGCGACCTCCCTCCTGATCGATCGCTAAAATCGCATCATCCACACACAACCCACGCAAATCATCCGTCAACTTCCGCACCTGCGTCGTGCTCTCCACATTCCGACTGAACAAAATGAACCCCGCCGGCTGAAGCTTACGAAACATCGCCGCCTCTTCCGAAGTCAGCTCCGTTCCTTTCACTCCCAACAACAACAACGATCCATCCATCACCCGAGAAAACATCATCCCGAAGCCAAGGGCAAGGCGCAAGGTGCATTCGATTTCTCCACCTCGTCGCACTACGAAACTTTCGTGTAATTCGTGCTTTTCGTGATCCCTCTATGAAGTTCATGCCATCAGCGTTCTTCTTAGTTGAAAAAATGAACCACGGATTACACGGAATTCACGGAATGGAGCTGCGCACTTCTCCTCTTTACTCCGTGAATTCCGTGCACTCCGTGGTTTAAAACCTTTACCAACCCAACCCCTACGTAATTTCCCCTATTGCTAAGAACCGCATCGCCATCTACCTTCGCGTTCATCGGTAATGGCGGGAGATCTTTCCATTCCGGGCAAGCTCTGGCATGGACAACAAGCGTGAGGATACTCCGGAACCACCGAAAGCCGTCTGGAAAGACAGCGGTGGCAGGCTTGAGCTGTGTCTTTCGGGAAACTGGTTGCGCGGTCATGAAGCGGTGGTGGAAGGCGAGACCGGAAAAGGATGGCCTGATATTTTTCAAACCGCGGATCTCAAGGAATTCGATTCCATGCTGCCAGCGTTTCTTTTGAGAAATTTGCGTGAGACCGATGTCAAGGAACCGACACTTGAAGGCCTTCCTGATAATCTGCGCGGACTGATGGAACTGGCGCTTAGTGTCCCGGAGCGGAGCGAGGCGAAGCAACAGGACGAAGATGCGAGAGGATTGAACGCTCTCGGGCTGCATACAAAAGCCACATGGCAGGCCATCGAATCCGTTCTGGAATTCATTGGCGACACCGTCCGCTCCACTCTGCGTTTTTTGATAGGGAAAGCGAAGTTTCGCAAAGAGGATTTCTGGTTAGTGGTCCAGGATTGCGGAATCGGCGCGTTGCCAATTGTGGCGCTGATCAGTTTCCTCATCGGGATGATTCTGGCCTTCGTCGGAAACGTGCAACTGGCAAACTTCGGAGCCAGTATTTACGTGGCGGATCTGGTTGGGATCGCGATGGTTCGTGAAATGGGCGTGATGATGACCGCAATCATCATGAGCGGTAGGACCGGTGCTGCCTTCGCGGCGCACATCGGCAGCATGAACGCCAACCAGGAAATCGACGCCCTCAAAACCTTCGGCTTCAACCCCTTCGATTATCTGGTGCTGCCGCGCGTCTTCGCGCTGGTGCTGATGATGCCTTTTCTAACCGTTTACTCGAATATCATCGGCATCCTTGGCGGTATGCTGGTGGGCATCGCGGTCGGAATTCAACCCACTTTGTTCTGGAATGAGATGCTAACAACGGTCGATCTCACTCAGGCATCCCTCGGGGTTTTCAAAAGCGTTTTCTTCGGCGTGGCGATCGCGATATCAGGCTGTCTCCAAGGCATGAAATCTGGTGGCTCTTCCGCAGCTGTCGGAATAGCAACCACTCGGGCGGTTGTCGCATCGATCACCGCCATCATCATCCTCGATTCATTGTTCGCCGTAATTTTCACCATATTGGATATCTAGTTTATGGAGGAACCTAACAAAGATGCGAAGATTTCCGTAAGAGGCCTCAAGATGGCCTTCGGTCCATTCGTGGTGATGGAGAACCTGAATTTCGATGTCATGGAAAAAGACATCTTCGTGATCATGGGTGGGAGCGGATGCGGAAAAAGCACCTTACTCAGACACATGATAGGGTTGAAAGAACCCGCCGAGGGCGAGGTGTTTTACGAAGGGGAGAATTTCACCAAAGCCTCCGCAGAAGAGCGTTTGAAATACCTGCGCAGATTCGGAGTGATGTATCAGTCAGGCGCACTTTGGTCATCTATGACTCTAGCGGAAAACATCATGATGCCCATTGAGGAAAACACCGACCTCAGCGCGAGAGAGATTCGCGATCTCGCCTACTACAAACTCGCCCTCGTGGGACTATCCGGTTACGAGGATTATTACCCAGCACAAGTCAGTGGTGGAATGAACAAACGCGCTGGCATCGCGCGGGCCATGGCGCTCGATCCGGATCTGTTGTTTCTCGATGAGCCAGGTGCTGGACTCGATCCGCTCAGCTCGCAACGCCTCGATGAACTGATTCTCCGCCTGCGCGATTCCCTAGGTTCAACGTTTGTGATCGTCACCCACGAGCTTGCTAGTATCTTCGCGATAGCCAATCATTCCATATTTCTCGATACAGCAACCCGAACCCAAGGCGCCACCGGCGATCCGAAAGTTCTGCGCGACCAATCAGAAAACGAAGCCGTGCGACTTTTCCTGAAACGCGGAGAAACCGATAAAACCAAAGATCCAGTATGAGTAAAAAAGCAAGTTCCACTCTCATCGGTCTGTTCACCCTGATCGGGCTCATCATCGTCGGCAGCGCGATTGTCTTGCTTGGTGCAGGAAAATATTTCGAGAAATCCCACAAAATTCTCCTGTATTTCGACAAGAGCGTGAACGGGCTCGAGGTCGGTTCCGACGTGCGGTTCGGCGGCGTCCGCATCGGCAGGGTTTCTTCCATCAGTGTCATCATCGATACCAAGGATAATCGAAAAATCATCCCTGTGATCGTCGAACTCACCGAAAAAGAACTGACCAACATCGCAGGCGGCGGTGAAGGTAAACTCGATTTTTCATCCAAGGAGGGCGTCGAGCTCGCCGTCAAACAAGGACTCCGCGCCGGCATGAAACAACAGAGCCTCGTGACGGGCCAGCTCTACGTGGAGTTCGATATCGTGCCTGACGAAGAGGGATTTATTTATAAATCGAAAGGCGATGAGCTCTATCCGGTCATCCCAACCATCGCCACGGAGATGGACGAACTCATCGCCGGCATCAGCGATGGTCTGAAAAAGATCAACGACCTCGATCTCGGCGGATTGATCACGGAAATGCGCGATGTCTTGGAAAACCTGAATACGAAAATTTCCGATGTCGACCTAACAGAGATCAACGAGAACATGACGGAAATCACGCGTGATGTCCGGAAAATCACCGGCGATGAAAAGCTAGCCAATTCTTTAGCTAATCTGGATGCGGCGCTCGTTGAAATCCGCGATCTCAGCAGCAAGGCCAACAAAAACATCGATCCCATTTTGGCCGATATCAAAACCCTGACAGAATCCACACGTGAGAGCATGAAAAAAATGGAAGCCAGCGCCGAGCAGCTTTCTAAAGTGACCGATCCGCGTTCACCCCTGTTGCTCGATTTTCAAAACATGCTGCATGACGCCGAGACATCGACCCGGCAATTGCGCGAACTCACCAACGATTTGAAACGCAACCCCAGCAGCCTCCTGCGAGGAAAGGAAAAAGAATGAAAATTACAGCCACACTTATCACACTCATCATCCCGCTCTTGCTTGTTTCCTGCAAGGTCTTCGCACCTATCCCCAATGATCCCGTGCGTCACCTGTTAGAGGCATCGGTCTCGCCAACTACAGCAAGCTCCTCCAGCCCGGCGGTCGCCATCGCCCGCCCCTCGCTCCCACCTTATCTGGAGAGAACCGAAATGGTGACCCGCAGCGATTCCGGAACCCTCAAAATCCACGAGGACAACCTCTGGTCTGAACCGCTTGACGCAAGCATCTCAAGAGTCGTCGCCGATAATTTACGCAGACTCACCAAATCCACCAACATACAGCCCGCAGGAAACTTCATCACTCGCGATTACACATCGTTAGTCGAAATCCGCATCGAACGTTTCGATCCCCTCCCCGATGGAACCCTCGTTCTGGAATGCACCTGGAAACTTCAACCCGTCGGCGGAGGCGATGCCTCACCCAAATCCTACCGCACCACCGTGCCCATAGAAGCCACCCAACCCGGCATGCGCAGCCGCGTCATCGCGATGAACGAAGCCCTCGCTCGCCTCTCCAAGGCGATCGCAAAGTCGCTGTGAGGGAAGCCGCCGCAGGCCCTTGGACTGCTGGGATTCTTCCCAGCTCTCAGCTTGTTGCGCTTTAAACGAAACGCTGAGAAAACACCCAAACCTTGCCATGATCAAACCCACCTCTGAGAGCTGCAAATTATTGCAGCAGTCCAAAGCCTCCGGCGGTCGATGAGCTTATTCATGGCCCAGAGCGACACTGTCACAATTAGAAATTTGATCGTATGGCAATCTCGGCATATCAAATCGTCGCATGATGCAAACCATCTCTACCCTCCTCATCGCAGTTTCCATGGCAGTCATTGCGAGCGCTCAAACCATAAGCATCAAGGGCAGCGATACCCTCGGAGCTAAGCTGATCCCGCAAATTGCTGAAAAATATAAAGCGGACGGTCACTCCTCGGTGAAATTTGAAATAGCCGCAGAGGGCTCCACAACCGCTTTTACCGCGCTTGCCGATGGCACAGCAGACATTGGCATGTCCTCTCGCAAAGCCAAAGAGGAAGAAATCACTGCCTGCAAATCCAAAGGCATCCATCTTGTAGAACACTCCGTATGCAGGGATATGCTCTGCGTGCTAGTTAATCAGAACTCGTCTATCACAAATCTAACCAAGGCCCAAGTCGCTAACATCTTCACTGGCCAAATCAAGGACTGGTCTGAAATCGGCGGCACCCCCGGACCGATCTCAATTTACACCCGCAATACATCTTCGGGCACCTACAAAGATTGGCAAAAAATGGCCATGGAAGGACGCGACTATGCCACGAGTTCGCTTAAAATGCTGGGCGGTGAGCAAATCCATCAATTAGTAACTAAGAACCAAGGCGGCATTTGTTATGCAGGTCTCGCCTACTCGAAAGCACCTGGCACCAAGGCTATGCCTATCGATGGCATCGCTCCGTTGGCAGTGAACTCAAAAACTTACCCCTACACCCGAGAATTTTACTTATACGTTTCAGATAAAGCTTCTGCCGAAGCCAAGTCATTCGTCGACTACGTGCTTTCTCCTGCAGGACAAGCCGTCGTCAAAATTACCGGATTCATCCCCGTGAAATAGATGATAGATTGGCTGATACTCATACGAAACGTCCATCCAACAGCAAACATTTGTGCTATTCGCGTAATCCGTGGTTAAAATCCCCTACCATCAGAAATCATAATCATCGATGTTGTCTTTATCGAAAGCGATAGGTTTACCCAAAATGATGCTATCACCCTCAACGTTCAGTTCACCGAGTTTCCCTGCGCTAAACGTTTTCGCATCCTTCTCGGCGAGCTCACCTTTGGCGAGTGCCGCACCGGCTTGCACGGCGAGATATCCGAGATCTTCTGGGCTCCATAGGATCACGGCTTGGGTCACACCCTCTTTGACGTATGCACGATTCTCGCTCGGCAGTCCGAGTCCGACAACTTTCACCGCACCGGTTTTCCCTGCTTGTTTCACGGCCTCCGCTGCACCCGGAACACTCGGTGAGCAAACGGCGATGATCACTTTCAAATTCGGATTCGCACTGAGCAAATTCGTCGCTTCCTGCTGCGCTTTATCTTTCTGGTCATCGCAAGGGCGGATGCCGACCAATTTCATGTTCGGATATTTCTCTGCCTGACGTGCTTTGATCACATCGATCCATTCATTGAGATTCGCAGAGGTAAGGGTTCCGGTGATGATCGCAAATTCGCCTTCCGCACCTGTTAGTTCCGCCGCGCTGTCGATGAGTTTTTCGCCTATGCCCTGAGCGGTCGCCTGGTTGGCGAAATACATCCGTGCATCGGCCTGCGCATCCGCATCGTAGGTCACGATCTTGATCCCTGCCTGCTTCGCTTTTCTCAGAGCGGTGGAAAGCGAATCTTTGTTTTCGCATGATGCAACAATCACATCCACTCCATCGGTGATCCAGTTTTCGACGATCTCGTTTTGCTTTGCTGGATCCGCATTGATCGGACCATCGACACGCAGGTCGATATCCAATTCCTTCGCTGCCGCTTGCGCGCCTTTTTCACAGGTCACGAAATATTGATTGCCTTTGCTTTTGAGCAAAAATCCGACGGTGAGTTTTCCGCTGTCTTCAGATTTCTTGCAGGAAACCAATGAGAACAAAACGAGTGCGATGGATAAAAAATAACGAGTCATGGGTTTGAGGGATGAGGATTTTAAGTTTGTTTCAGCGCCCGCCGGGCGGCCAGCGCTTTCATACAGATCGCCAATGCCAGCGCTGCAATCAACAACAAACCTGTGAGCAAACCGGAAAGTTCCCTAGCCACACTGGAAACTTTCTCCCCGAGGATCTCGTAATCTGAGATCCTCGTCAGCCCGTTGTTCAAAATCGCCAGCGCAATCCAGCCGAGCATCGTGCCACTCACATTGCCAGAACCCCCGAAAATACTGACCCCGCCCAACACCACCGCCGTGATTGCGAGCAATTCGTATCCAATCCCCGCATTCGCCCGCGCCTCTCCCATCCGCGAAACCAAAATCACCGCAGCCAATCCCGCCACCGCCCCGGCCATAATATAGGCGATGGACAAATTCCGTTTCACCGGCAAACCCGCATATCGCGCCCCTTCCTCACCGTAACCGATCGCTCGCAACGATCGCCCATAGGTCGTGCGATGCACCAGAAACCAGATCGACGCCCCCACCATCATCACGATCCACACCTGCGCCGGAATGCCTAATAAATCGGAATTTCCCAAAGCGAGAAAGCCTTCCGAAAAACCCGAATACGATTCCGAACCTTTGGTGAACGCCTCAGCCAAACCCCGGAACAAGGAAAACGTCCCAAGGGTCACGATCAGTGGCGGCAGCTTCAAGCCAGCTACCAAAGCCGCATTCACGCCGCCACCCAGAGCCCCGACCAAAACTGTCAGCCCAGCCGCACTAAGAGGATCCATCCCTAAAGCTTTCACTAAAATCCCAAACACCACCGCGCACAAGCCCATCAAAGAACCGACCGAGAGATCAATTCCTCCAGTTAAAATCACCGGAGTCATCACCAGCGCCAGCAGCCCGATCTCCGCGGAGTGACGAAAAATATTTGAAGCGTTTCCGATTGTTAGAAAGTTCCGACCCATCACCTGGAACAACACCACCTCCACCGCGATCACGCAGAGCAGGATTATCTCGTGTTTTCCTAACAGGTTTTTCATGGATCCTAAAATTTTCATTTCAACTGCTTCTGATTTTTACGCCGTATCCCGTCCGCCGCCACCGCGAGCAGGATCACCAAACCTTGGATCGCCTTCTCCCAATACGGTGGCTGATGAAAATGTGTCAGCGCGGGATTCACGTTCGCCAACAACATCAAACCTAACAGAACACCCCACAAGGTTCCCCGCCCGCCCGTGATCGCCACCCCGCCGACCACTGCCGCGGCAATCGCTTTCATCTCCAGTCCTTCACCGCTATTCGGCTGGATCTGAGGGGATTGGACTAGGTTCAACACCGCCGCAACACCCGCAAGAATTCCCATCAAAAGAAACACCCCAAAAGTTGTGGCCTGCGGAGCCAAGCCCGCGAGACGCGCCGCCTCGGCATCGCTTCCGGTTGCATAAATCCGCCTACCCACAGAAAGATATTTCATTGCCCATGCCATCAATACCAAAAGCAACAAGGCCGCACCGATCACGATCGCCTGACCCGTGCCCTGACTCATCCCGAACCACTGCACCCCATCCGGCAGCACCAGCAAACGCCCTTTCTGCCAGAGCCGCAGCACTTCCTGCCAAGTGACCATAGTCGCCAAAGTCACCACAATACTCGGCAGCCCAAGCCCTGCAACGAGCCATCCATTCGCCGCACCCATCAGCGCTCCGGCAAGAATCGCGCACAACATCGCCACCGGCATAGACATCCCATAAGCTGCAGCCGTTCCAGCGATCACCGCACACATCCCAAATTGGGAACCAATCGAAATATCGATCTGGCGGGTCATGATCACCAACGCCACACCCACCGCCAAAACCAACGCAGGCATCTGCGAAGCCAGCCGCGAAACTAACGGTTGGCCATCGAAAAAATTCGGAGCGAACACCGCCAGCGATGCCAGAAGCAACACCAAAGCGCCGGCCACTGTTAGCTCGCGCGAAAACTTTTTCATCGTGCCACCTCCCCACTACCTAAAGCCGCAGCCATCACTTGTTCCGCATTTGCATTGTCGAAAATTTCCACCAAACGTCCCTCACGCATCACCCCCACTCTATCGCTCATCCCGATAATTTCAGGAAGGTCACTGGAAATCATCAACACCGCCAAACCCTCTTTCGCCAGTTCCCTAACAATTCGATGAATCTCGCCCTTCGCTCCCACATCCACTCCCTGCGTCGGTTCATCGAGAATTAACAGCTTCGGCTGCGTTGCCAACCAACGCGCCACACTAACCTTTTGCTGGTTACCTCCGCTCAAACTTCCACCCGGTGCTGAAGGGCTACTTAGCTTGATTCCCAAAGCATCGATAAAACCGCGAGCAGCCTCCGACTCGATCCCACCTCGCAAGATTCCTCCTTTAAACCAGCGACCGTGGCTCGCCATGGTAATGTTCTCCGCAACTGCCATTTCCAACACTACTCCGTGTCGACGTCTATCCTCAGGCACGTAAGCAATGCCATGTAAAATCGCCTCACGCGGATTGTGAATCTCTAACAGCTTACCATTCAGAAAAATCGATCCACCATCCGCTGGCGTGATCCCGAATAACATCCGCGCCAATTCGGTCCGACCCGCGCCAACCAATCCCGCCAAACCGAAAACCTCACCGGCACGAACCTGAAAACTCACGCCACTCACTCCGCTCTCCGCGCAAGCTAGATCTTTGACTTCCAACACCACCGCGCCGGGCTCCTGATCCGCCGAAGGATAAATCGTTTCCACATCCCGCCCGACCATCAGGCGAATCATTTGCGCTTCACTCAAGCCATCCACCGGATTCGTCCCCACGCTCTCGCCATCCCGCAACACAGTGACGCGATCCGCCAACGCGAAAATTTCCTCCAACCGATGCGAGATATATACCACACCCACTCCCTCCGCGCGCAAATCCCTTACCACTTTGAAAAGCAAATGCTGCTCCTTTTGAGTCAGCGAAGCCGTCGGTTCATCCATGATCACAATCCTTGCCCCCGAGCCCAGCGCACAGGCAATCTCCACCAACTGCTGTTCCGGCATCGATAACGAACTCACCTCCGCGTCCGGTGAGATATCCGCGCCTATCCGCTTCAGAAGTTCTTCCGCCTTCCTCCGCCACTTGTCCCATTTCACCCGTTGGAAAATTCCCAACTTCTCCAATCGCAATCCAATGTTTTCCGCCACACTGAGATCTGGAAACAACGCCGGCTGTTGATAAATACACGCAATCCCCAACTCCTGTGCCCGCACCGGCGTCAGCCCCGATACCTCTTCCTCACCCACTTCGATCAACCCTCCATCCGGCCGATGCGCCCCCGTCATCACTTTAATCAAGGTCGATTTCCCCGCGCCATTCTCCCCCAACAACGCATGCACCTCCCCCGCCTTCAACTCAAACGAAACCCCTTTCAGAGCCCGAACTGCACCAAAGGATTTCCGTATATCTGATAGTTTAAGAAGGGTTTTCAAAACAAAAGCGTGCCCCATATTCTCCATTTAGCAGCTGGGATCAATATTTCGTTTTAAGATCTTCACAATTCACTCTTCACCCTTCACCCTTCACACCGTGTTCGCTAATCCTCTCGGTCTCCTGTCATTACTCGCAATCCCTGCGATTCTGACGATCCATTTCCTTCAGCGGAAATCGATCACAATCCCGATATCCACGCTATTCCTGCTAGAACGCACCCAACGCGAAGCCGTCTCCGGAAGACGCTTCGAGCGCATCATCCCCTCCGTCCCGCTGTGGATGCAGATTCTCGCCGTCCTGCTCATCGCCTGGTTACTTTCCGAACCGCGTTTCCAAAAAGAAAACTCCGTCCAACGCATCGCCATCGTCATGGATGCCTCCGCCTCGATGCAAGTTTTCAAAAAAGAAGCCATCGCTGCCCTGAAAAGCAAACTCCCCGATCTGCAAGGTAACGCCATGAAAATGGAAATCACTTTGATCTCCGCACTTCCCGGAACGGATCGAATCTACTCCGGTGAATCAACCGAAGAAATGATCGCTGCTTTGGAAAAGTTTTCTCCAACTGCCGGTGTCACAGATCCATCGTATTCACTTCGACTTGCTCGCTCGATCGTATCGAACGAAGGAATCGTCATCTATCTGACTGATACGCCCTTAGAAAAACTGCCTTACGAATCGCGGTTGATCTCAGTAGGCAGACCTATCGATAACGTCGGATTCACGGGAGTTTCCTTCGAGCAAAAAGAAGGAGCACTCACGTTCAGAGCAATTGTTAGAAATTATGGCACTTCTGCAGCCACACGATCATGGTCTTTGGTCGCAGCAAATGGAAAGTCCGAGCCGAAAGCGTTCGAAATCAAACCCGGCGCATTCACACAGATCCAAGCAGCGTTTCCTGAAAACTCGCAGCAGGTGCGCCTTGAGCTCAGTGCAGATGAATTTCAATTAGATGACATCCTGCCGATGGTCGCGCCAGAGCCGAAACAGCTCAAACTCTTCACCGCCACCTCACCTGCCTTCCGTGATCTCACCCTGAAACTGGTTCGCTCACTCGCCTCCACCAGTGAAAGCAACGACGCTGCTGAATCCGACCTTGTAATCACTTCTTACGATCCGCTCGATCCAGTCGTCCCACAAAGCAATGCCATCCTGTTTGTCGAAGATCCTAGCTCCGCTGGAAAATATCTGAGCGGCGGTATTTTGGCCGAAGCCCATCCACTCATGGATGGCATCAACTGGCAGGCTTTGCTGGTTCGTGAAACCCTGCAACTCCCACGCAACCCTACCGACCGGGTTTTGCTCTGGCAGGAAAAACGCCCACTGATTTTCCTCCGTGAAGAAGCTGACAAATCCATCCTCTGTTTCAACTTCGACCTGCGCCTGTCCAACGCCACCCAACAACCCGCCTTCATCGTTCTCCTACATCGCTTTGCCGAAACTTTGCGCGATAAAAAAATCGCCCCGCAAAAATTGAATCTCGAAACCAGCCAACCGATCCAAATCACCAGCGCCCCAAACCTTCCGCTGCAGGTCAGCGTGACCGATTATTTGGGTAACAACTTGAAACCACCCGCCGCAGGCGTCGCGCCCGCCGCACCGGGTTTCATCACAATCAAACAAGGTGAAACAATCTTGTTAGAAGCCGCCGCCCAATTCGCAGACACCCGCGAAGCGGATCTCAGTAAAACAGCACCTCAAGAGCTAGATACATTCACCAATGCTGCCTCACTCAAGAGCCACACCACCCCGGATCCCTTGATTCGCCTGTGGATTTTCGTCCTACTGCTCGCCTTAATCGTTGCATGGTATTTTTCCAACGGAAAGCAACGGAACACTGCTGAGAAAACCGAACTGCAGGCGAACGCATAGAGAATCACGGTCGAGCCCCGACTCTGTCGGGGACCCTGCCTTTACCAGACCCCAATCTCTTTTAACTGTCGCTCCGCGACTTCTGCCCAACCACGATTCGCCGCAGGTGACGCGGGAGATGGATGTAGGATTTTTGCTATCACCGCCGAACTACCTAATTGCTCCTGAGCCTTGAGCATCTGGTTTTCCGCATAAGCACCAACACCAATTAAATACTGAGATTCTAAAATTTCAATCAAGCGGCATAGGTGTTTCTGACACGCGACATCAACGGGTGCCATCTCCGCAGCGCGGATTTTATCCGGCGTGAGATTCGCTCCGCTATCTTTCATCCAAATCAGCGGGCAGAAATTGATCACCAAGTGATCTTTGAAAAAATCTTCCGCGTTCGGAAATCTCTCTGCAAATAAACCCCAAAGCCGACGCCCACTTACCTCGGATTTCGTGCAATCCATTCCGCTGATCTTTCGCTTAGAATGCTCATTTTCCGGCTTACCAATCTCCGGTGAAAGCCCCATCCAATCTCTAACAGAATCAATCTCACCAAACGGCACCCCAGTCTGTGCCATACCATAAGGCCCCGGATTCATCCCAAGCAGCAGCGTTCTCTTTTTTGAATTTGCGAACTTTTCCAAATACGCCTCATAGCCAGCCCGTGCATAATCCACAGTCAGATAGGTATGCGTCACGGGTTCGGAAAATTTCAGCGGTCGCAACTCATCCGCTAACTCACGTCCGACTCGGATCAACTGGCTCGCTATCGTTTCCATGCAATCAAAAGCAAAGCCAATGCACCGGGTAAATATATCAGCGTGGCGAAGAATAACTGACGACAGGAAGTTCTCTCGCCGTCACGAATGAACCGGGCCGCTAAAGCTAAGATAGCCAGAGCAAAAGTCGGCCCGCCAATCAACCATAAGAAATTCGCAAATCCCCAGATCGCGGGTAGCACGGAAAACACCGCCAACACTAGGGAAAACAACACGCACAGTATTCCGCTGCGTTTTCCGCTGATGTCACCGTTCGACCACATTTTATAACCCGCATCCTCATACTCCTGACGGCACAACCAATTGATCGCCACGAAATGTGGCAACTGCCAGAAAAACAAAATCCCAAACAAAAACCACGATTCAGGATCAAACACCCCACCACCACCACCGACCCATCCAATCATCGGCGGGATCGCTCCGGGGATCGCCCCGACCAAAGTATTGAGAGAACTGATCCGCTTCAACGGTGTGTAGACAAAAACGTAAATCGCAACCGTGGCAGCTGTTAGATAAGCAGCTCCAGGTCCTACCATCACCGCCAAGTGAATAATCCCTAATGCAGATAAAACCCAACCCACACCAAAAGCCGTGATCGGATTCATCCGCCGGGCTGGCAGAGGACGATCCGCCGTGCGTTTCATCAAACGATCCAAATCGATCTCCATGAGTTGATTGAAAGCAGCCGATCCGAATGCTGCGGCTGCCGTACCGATCAGGGTGTGAAACAACACCGCCCACTCCATCGCCATACCTTTGCGCGCCAGCAAGTAACCAAAAAACGTCGTCACTAAGACGAAGAAATTCAGCCGCACCTTCATCAACACCGTAAGATCCTCACGGAGATTTGGCGTTTTTATGATTTCATTCTCACTTTCCGTCACACCGGGAACTTGAGCGATGAAAGCCCCGGAGTCTAGGCTGATCGACCTTACATCAATATTTCAAAAAGATATGACTTCAGCCCTCTTCCTTGAGATTTGAAACTTGAAACTTGAAATTTTACCGCACCACTCGCGCGCCACCACCGGAGATCTGCTTCTCGACTTCCTTACGGGTCGCCATTGAGGTATCGCCGGGTGTGGTTGAGGCCAGAGCACCGTGAGCCGCGCCGTATTCGACCGCTTTCTGAGCATCGTTGAATTCAAGGAAACCAAACTGCACACCGGAGGCAAAGGAATCACCACCACCCACGCGGTCGAGGATTTCCAAGTCATCGTATTTGCGCGATTCATGGAATTTCCCTTCGTGCCAGAGAATCGCCGACCAATCGTTGATCGTTGCGGTTTTCACACCACGCAGGGTGGTTGCGGCCACTTTGAAGTTCGGGAATGCTTTCACTGCCGTCTCGATCATTGCTTTGAACGCATCGAGTTCGATGGTGGAAATATTGTGGTCCACGCCCTCAACCTCAAATCCGAGCGATGCGGTGAAATCTTCTTCGTTGCCGATCATGACATCGACGTATTTCGCGATTTCGCGGTTCACTTGACGCGCTTTGTCGAGCCCGCCGATAGTTTTCCAAAGTGATGGACGGTAGTTGAGATCATAGGAAACGATCGTGCCGTATTTATTTGCTGCCTTCACCGCCTCAACCGTGACTTCCGCCGTGCTTTCGGAAAGCGCAGCATAGATTCCACCGGTGTGAAACCAACGCACCCCGAGTTTTCCAAAAATATGATCCCAATCCACATCGCCGGGTTTGATCTGTGAAGCAGCCGTGTTGCCACGATCCGGATTCCCCACTGCACCACGAATTCCAAAACCACGCTCTGTGAAGTTCAATCCGTTGCGTACCGAGCGACCAATTCCATCGTCTTCACGCCATTGGATGAAATCTGTGGCGACTCCGCCTTGCATAATGAAATCCTCGATCAAATGACCAACCTCGTTATCCACGAACGCTGTCACCACTGCGGTTTTGTAACCAAAGCATTTCCGCAATCCACGTGAGGTATTGTATTCGCCGCCACCTTCCCAGGCAGCAAATTGGCGCGCCGTGCGGATCCGGCCTTCACCGGGATCAAGACGCAACATGACTTCTCCAAGAGAAATTTGATCAAAGGCGCATTCGGATTTCGATTTGATTTTAAGAGGCATAGCGGCAGGAATTGAACGTTCCGAAGGCGCTCCTGTAAAGACGTTTGGAGCGAAACAGCGACACAGCCTCTGAACTGCACAAATTTTTCATTCCCTATTCTGCTTTAAAGCCACTTTCGAAGACATGCTGGCTAACCCGAAATGAAAAACCTCGCGATGGGGATGATGCCATCGCGAGGTTTGAAAGTTTTGGGCCGCCGTCGCTCCGAATCCGTCGTTGGGTTGGATGCTGAGCGGTGGCCGCCCGGAAATATGTTGAACGCCTCTATATACGCACGGCCTTTTCAGAAATCTTTCAAAAGATTGTCAAAGTTTCGTCACATTAGAAGAATCTGGGGAATTTTCTTCGATAGCGGGTTTGGATGCTGGATTCAGACCCGGAATGACTTTACGCATGAGTTTGGTGAACCCGCTCTCTGCGGATTGGATCTCCGCTTCCGCTTCTCTCACGGCTTTTTCCCATGCTCCGGCAAATCCAGGAGCCTGCTCCCGCATGCTGCGGATCGCTATTTCCTGGATGCGAAATTGGCGCTGCTCGCTTTTTTCCGGCTTGGTTTGAAGAGTCGCAAGATTGATGCGCAGGTTTTCGTTCTGCGTTTTCAGCGAATCAATTTCCTTGGTTATGGAATCGCTTCCAGATGCGGTGATTTTCATTTGAGTGTTGAGGTGCGCTTGTAAATCACGCATCTCACCTTCCAATTTCTTGATCTCCTTCTTCGTGCGAAACTTCGCACCAATCGCATTTTTCAAAATGAACCCAGCAATCAACAAACCGAGAAGAAGCCCCCATGTAAAAGGGTGACTGATGATTTCTTGAAAGGTCATTTTGAACTGCGAAAATGTTAGATCTCTTGCACCGGCAGATTGGAAACCTCTTCACGAATTTTTTCTGCCAGAGGAGTCGAGAGATAGCGCTCACTGGATGAGCAACCGACGGTGACGATGCGCTTGCCTTTATACTCGGGGCGCTTGGCTACTTGCATCGCAGCCCAGACGTTTGCACCGGTGGAAATACCAGCAGGAAGGCCTTCTTCTTGTGCGAGGGCTTGCGCGGTGGCGAAGGCATCTTCGTTGGTGACTTGGATGACTTCGTCGATGATTTTCACGTTAAGGTTTCCTGGAATGAAACCAGCACCGATTCCCTGAATCATGTGCGGACCTGGCTGACCGCCGGAAATGACCGGGCTGTTCGCTGGCTCAACCGCAAAGGTTTTCATGTCACAACGCGCTTTCAACACTTCGGACACTCCAGTGATCGTTCCGCCAGTACCGACGCCCGCGACGAATGCATCGATTTTGCCATCCGTATCGCGCCAGATTTCTTCGGCGGTGGTTTCACGATGGGCTTGTGGGTTGGCCGGATTGTCAAATTGGCTCGGACCATAGGAACCCGGATTTTCTTCAATGAGTTTTTTCGCCATCGCGATTGCACCGCCCATCCCTCTTGCACGAGGTGTTAGAACGATTTCCGCTCCGAGCAAACGCAGCAGCACGCGGCGCTCAATCGACATGCTTTCCGGCATGGTGAGAATGCAGCGATACCCTTTCGAACGCGCCACAAATGCGAGAGCAATTCCCGTGTTCCCGGAAGTTGGCTCGATGATAAGTCCACCGGGCTTAAGCTTACCTTCGCGCTCACCGGCCTCGATCATGGATTTACCGATACGGTCTTTGACGCTGAAGAGAGGATTGAAAAATTCTGCTTTCACACAGATTTCCGCTTCAAGCCCTTTGGTGATGTGATTGAGACGGATCAGTGGGGTATTGCCAATGGTGGCTACCATGTTTTCTGCGATATTCATAAGTTCGGAGTCGTTAAAAGTTGCCGCACCTTAGGTAACTCTGCGCGGGTCTGCCAGCGGAAAAATCAAGGAGGGGCTGCCCCGACACATCGGGGCTGCCCATTTTCTTATTGGTAAGAGGGCAGCAGAATGCTGCCCCTCCTTGTTAATCATCCACCCATCGTCTTCTTCACCTCCAGCTCATGCCGAATGCCGAGCTCGTTTTTAAAGATCAACATCGCCACAAATACCATGAGCATCGTGAGTGAAATCAAAAACATTGTGATATTTTGATATGGTGCAGAATCATTGAACGGTGATTCATCCAGCTGCTCAAGCACACCATCAAAGAAAAATTTAAACACCACCAAACCACCCAACAAATTCACAATGGCGATGGGTAGTCTCAGATAATTCGACGCCTGGAAAATCATCCACAAAGGAACGAGTAAGAGAACAATCGTTCCGTTCAGCAGAAGCGCCACACTCGCTGCAACAGACAAAAATTCTTCCACATCTGGTGAGCGAATCGCCTGAATATAGTTATCAGGATCCACCATCTCAGGCCAAACTTGCATAAAAACCCATCCTTCGAATTCATAGTGAGTCTTCTGAGTTGTCGTGAATCTCGACTCATAATACGGTAGAAAATTCCAAGTCACAAACATCACCAACGCCGCAAACGCAAACCCCAACGCCACACGATTTCGCGTCGTAATCGGCAGCCAATTTTTTATCGCGTCAATCATTGCATCACTCTCTTTTGATAATTGAAAATTGGAATTTGAAACTTCACCGAGAATCCCCACCCCCCATCATCTTCTTCACCTCAAGCTCATGCCGCAGACCGAGCTCGTTTTTGAAAATGAACAGAGCAGCGGATAAGGTGAACATAGTCAGCGCTATTAATAGATAGGTCGCATACAAATAAGGTGTCGAATAATCCGAGTCTTTATACCTAAAAATCTCGTATAAATTCGAGTACCACATCAGACCTCCTACTAAGTTTGCCACTGCCAGAGGCATTTTTAAATATTCCGACGAGTGAATCATTTTCCAAAACGGAATAACCACCATGACCAAAATACCGTTAAGTAAAAGTGCCGTGCTATGAGCAATCCATAAAAAACCATCGATGTCCGTCGATCGAATCGCATTCAGATAGTTATCTGGATTTACCATACCAAACCATATGATGATTAAAACCCTCTGGTTAGAAGACATAGCCCCATACTCATAATACGGCAAAAAATTCCAAGTCACAAACATCACCAGAGCCGCAAACGCGAACCCCAAAGCCACGCGATTCCGCTTCGTAATCGGCAGCCAGTCTTTAATCGCGTCACTCAAGAAATCCCTCTTCCTTGAAGTTTAAAATTTAAAATTTAAAGTTTTCAAACCAGCCCATCCTTCCGCGCCTGTTTCCAATACGCGTATTCCGAGCGGTTGAAATCCACATACTCCGGCGAGAGATCGCTGGAATACATCGTGTAGGTTGCAGCACCTTGGTTGAGATCGATATCGATATCGAACTCCGGATGTGAAACCGCTTCGCGTAAGTCATCCATCGGAGTCTCCGCTTGGAGCCCGCCGAGGCAGGCCGCTTTTCCGCCTATGTAAATATCGATCAACTCTTCACGGATTCGCGCTCTTGAGTAACCGACCGCATGAATGATCCGACCCCAGTTCGGATCGCCACCGTTCCATGACGATTTCACCAACGCGCTTTTGCAAACCGCTTCCGCGACTTTTTTCGCATCGAGGTGAGTGCGTGCGCCTTTGACATTCACGGTGACAAATTTCGTCACCCGCTCGCCATCTCTGACCACCGCTTTTGCCAACTCCAGCATGACCCAACCCAGCGCCTGACGAAACTGCTTGCACGCACTGCCACCTCTTCTCGCCACAGGCATCCCGGATGCGCCGTTGGCTAAAACAATCACCGAGTCATTCGTGCTCATGTCACCGTCGATGGTGATCCGGTTAAAACTTTCTTCGACGGATTCCTGCACGGCCTTTTGCAAGCACTCCTGCGCTAAATTTGCATCGGTGGTGATGAAGCACAGCATGGTCGCCATGCTCGGGGAAATCATTCCCGCGCCTTTCACGCAGCCGCCAATCCTAACACGGTGATCGCCCATATCAAATGAGATCGCGACTTCTTTCTCATGAGTGTCGCTGGTGATGATCGCTCGCGCGACATGATTGCCCTGCTTCGTCGCCAAGCGTGTCACCAAATCTTCAATCTTCGGCTCCACCCGCATCATCGGCATCGGCAAACCAATCACACCCGTCGAACAAACCCCGACCTGCGTTTTTTTCAACCCCAGTTCCTTCGCCACCCAATCGCACATCGCCGTCGCATCATGCAGCCCTTGCAAACCCGTGCATGCATTCGCGTTTCCAGAGTTCACCACCACCGCACGCAGTGATCCTTTTTTCAAATGACTCTGCGTCACTTTCACTGGAGCAGCTTTAACTTTGTTCGTCGTAAAAGTCCCCGCAGAACGACATGGCTTCTCAGAATAAATCAACGCCAGATCCAATCGATCACTAGCCGGATTTTTAATCCCACAACTCACCGCACTTGTTAGAAATCCTTTAGCAGCAGATATCCCGCCTTTGATTTTTGTAATTGGAAAATCCATCGTGAAAAGATTGGAGGGGAACCGTAATAACCAAAACGCCATTTTCGCAAGCAAACAATTAGTTTGGGAGTTCGTAGTTCTTGGTTCCTAGTTCTTGGTTGGGCTTCGCTCTGTATTTTTTCAAACCAAGAACCAAGAACCAAGAACCTAAACTATCCTTCCCCAGATCGCCTTCAAATAGCGCGACTCGGGATAATTCGAAAGCGTCGGGTGATCCCCACCCGCTCCCGTCCGATCAAACACCTGTAAGCGCTTGTCCTGGCGATGAATCACTCCAGTCACGATGTTTTCAAACGCCTCGACGCCAAGCTGACCCGAGCACGAACACGTCACGATCACCCCGTCTTTCTCAACCAACTGCGTGGCGAGCTTGTTTAAATCATGATACTTCGCGTAGCCGATCTCATCTTCTTTCCCGAACATGAATTTCGGCGGATCCACCATCACCACATCCCACTTGCGACCATTTTCAATCATCGTCCGCACCCAAGTGAACGCATCCGCATGAGTCAGTTTCACCTTAGCGCTGTTCAAATTCGCATTGCGTTTCGCCATCGCCACCGCGGCTTCATCGAGATCCACGGCAGTCACTTCACTCGCTCCACCCAAGGCAGCCGAGACGGAAAATCCGCCCGAGTAACAACATAAATCCAACACGGTTTTCCCCTCAGCAATACCACGGAATTTTTTCCGGTTGTCGCGTTGATCACAGAAAAATCCGGTTTTGTGGCCTTGGGAAAAATCGATCTCATACCGCAGACCGTTCTCCACCACTTTCACCGATCTCACCTCATCGCTCTGCACCCCACCGGAACGCGGGATGCCCTCAATTTTCGCTAGATCCGCATCCACCTGCACCACCACCCGCTAGGTCCCGAACGCCTCATGCATCAACGGCAACCATTTTTCCAATCTCATCCACGCAGCAAGCGCCGTGATCTCCACCGAAAGCACATCGCCGAATTTATCCGCCACAATCCCCGGCAGGAAATCCGCATCGCCATGCACGCAGCGGTAACATTCCGTCTCCGCATCCAGCTTCAACACCTCCCGCCGCAGCTTGCCCGCCCGCACGATGGCGTTTTCAAAAAACGTTTCATCCAAATCCTCCATCGAGTGACTCACGATCCGCAGCGGCATGCGCGCCTTCGGATTCCACAAGCCCCAACCAAACCGCGTTCCCAGTTTCCCAAAAACCTCGACCAAATCCCCGGGTTTTGCATCCCGAGAAACCTCCCCAACCATCTTCGGCCAGATCGAAGGATGAAACGTTTGATATTTTAAATGAACCTTAGGCACGACGCATCCTTGCTTTAAATCTCAAATTTCAAATCTCAAATTTCAATTTTCATCCGTCATCTCGCGAATGATCTCTGGAAACAACCAATGTTTGCCGACGCTCCAGAGGACACCCGCGATAAAATAGCCACATCCCACAAGGAAAATTGTATCCACCTTTCCAAAGAAATACACGATACCGGAAATCACTCCTCCCAGGAAAAACGACAAGATCAACAACGCCGGGACCACGTAATTTCTATTCGGAAGATCATAACCCCTGATTTTCATCCCCATTGCGACTCCGAAATCCGTCATCAATCCCGTCAGGTGCGTCGTCCGCAAAATGATGCCTTTGTATTTCGATGCCAGTGCGTTTTGTATCCCACATCCAAATGCCGCAAGCGCGATACCGAACAAAGGAAACCTCTCGATCAGCAACGCGGAGCATATAAAAATCACACCGATCCCGATCACCGTCCGCCCATAAGGACGTGCGAAATCCAAGGTCGGATGATGAATCAGAAACCCTGATAAAAAAGCTCCCAGAAAAAATGCCAACGCCGCTGCGCCGATTCTGCAAGCCTCAACCATCACCTCAGGCGAGATATGTGATAAATCCATCGATAATCTTGAGACATCACCCGTCAGGTGACTGACCGAGATCCCCGTTCTCAAGACCACACTGATGTTCGCAAACGCCGCACCGAATGCGAGGCAGCACCCTCCCACCAGAATCATTTTCTCTAAAAATATCGCTTTCACCCCAGATAATCTTTCCACTGCCATCTTATCCATCACACGCCCTTCCGCAAGTGTTGTAAAAAACCTCGCCATTTCCCTCCTCTCCTCCATGAACTCCTCCCTCCCTGTCACGAAAAAGCTCGCAAAAACCCTTTTTGACCCGCATCCATCTCCCTCCAGCACGCACAGCAGAAAACTCTAAACATTAAACTTTAAATCTCAAAAATATATATCTCTTCACCAAGACCGCTTCCCTCTCTCAACTCTCTCAGAACAAATCCCCCTTGAGGTTTAGAGTTTAAAATTTAAAATTTCATGAAACTGCATCGCCACCTCTGCGCCTCCACCCTCGACATCGCCAAATCGGTCTTGGTCAATCATAAGGTCCTCGACCACGAGCTTGCCGCCGCTTTTGAACAAAACCCAAAATGGGGCAAACGCGATCGGTCCTTCGTCGCCGAGTCTTTGTTCGAAACCACCCGCTGGCGCCGCGCGCTTTCCTTTCTCGTCGATTCCGAGGAAACCAACTCTCTCCTCACTGCCCAATGGTTACTCATGGGCTACGAACTTCCCGAGTGGCACACTTACAACGGCCGACCCGCCGACGAAATTCTCGCCCACCAACCCCTCCTCGCCGATCAACCGCGCGCCGTCCGACAATCCATCCCCGATTGGATCGACCAACTCGGCCACACCGAACTCGGCGATCTCTGGGAACCCCAGCTCACCGCCCTGAATCAAAAGCCGTCGGTTTTCCTCCGCGTCAACACCCTGATCACCACCCGCGAAAAAGCCCAAGCATGGCTCGCTGAGAACAACGTCGAAACCACCACCCTCCCCAATCACCCCGACGCACTCGCCCTGCCTCCCGGAAAAATGTTACCCAAATCCCTGCGCCTCGATGGTCGCATCGAAATCCAAGATCCGTCCTCCCAATTCATCTCTCCTCTATTAGATCCCAAACCCGGCGAGCGCATCATCGATGCCTGCTCCGGCGCCGGCGGTAAAGCGCTCCACCTCTGCGCACTTTCTAACAACGAAGCGAGGATCTTCGCCATGGACGTCGATCCCAAAAAACTCGCCTCCCTCCAAACCCGCGCCAAACACGCCCGCGCCACAGAGATCTCTCCTAAAGCGATCAACGAAACTACCCCAGCCGATTTCGAAAACATCGCGGATTCCCTACTCATCGATTCCCCCTGCTCCGGTCTAGGCACGCTGAAACGCCAACCCGATCTCAAATGGCGACTCAAGCCCGCCGCCCTCGATCGCGTCCGCTCGATTCAAGCCGAACTTCTCGCCACATACCCGCGCATGCTCAAGCCCGGTGGAAAACTCCTCTACGCAACCTGCTCCATCCTCCCTTCGGAAAACCAGGACCAAGTCGCCAAATTCCTCAAAAACCGCCCCGATCAATACCGCCTCATCTCTCAACACAACCTCCTCCCCTCCGAAACCGGCTTCGACGGCTTCCACGCCTCCCTCTTGGAAAAACTGTAGCTGCCGCGTCCCGCGGCAGGCCGTGTTCTCAGCGTCCCGCCGAGAATCCTTCCCACTCCTCCAACTCCACCTCCCAACAAATCCCTTAACGCAATTTTTTCGCGTTTTTTCTTGAAACGCGATTTTGTTGCGTTAAAAACCTTCTTGTTATGAAACCACTGAACCAAATCCTCGCCTCCACCATCCTCCTTTCCTCCACTGCTCTGGCCACTGATTTCCTCGCTCCATTCAACCATAACCACGCCAGCAACAACGGAACTCCCTACATTCACTCCTTCGGCATCGAGCCAGCCTTCACCGGTCGCGATCTGTTCATCGATCACACTTACATCAATGGCGACGGCTTCACCGAGCACGAAACCGAGATCGAACTCGAGTGGGCCTTTACCAAACGTCTCGGGGTTATCGTCGAAGTTCCATACATCTTCGAAGACGAAGAAGGAATCCAAACCTCCCAAGGCCTCGGCGACCTCGCGATCGTTCCACGCGCGCTCCTTATCGAAGAAGATCGATTTCTCCTCACCGCACAACTCGAAGTCGTCCTCCCAACCGGCAGCAGCAGCTTCGGAGGAGACACGGCCATCGCACCCGGCATCGCCATGTGGAACGACCTCGGAAGCAACTTCACTTTGAATTCAATAGTCGGCTTCGAGCATGGCTTCGATGCCAATGAAACCGAGTTTTTCTACAGCTTGGGTCTCGTAAAATCCTTCGGTGGAAACCAAGCCAGCAAGATCAAAGATGCATGCCACGATCACGACCATGGACACAGCCACGTATCCCACGCAAGCACACTGAATCTCCATCTGGAAATCACCGGATCCACCCCAGTCAACGGCCCGGACGAAGGTGATATCAACCTCGAAGCACTCTTCGGAATCAGCTATGGCATCATCGAAGACCTAGACATCCGCGCTGGCTACTTTGTTCCATTAACTTCTCCCAATAATTTCAGCCAAGGTTTCACCACCGGAGTGATCTTCCATTTCTAAAAATCTTATAAATCAACAATCAAAAATCAACATTCGTCAATCGTCAATCAGTGCGTAACATGAACGCGCACTGTTAGGAAATTGATTTCTGAATGAAGATCAAAATAACCACACCAATCTCTCCTCTTGTGTCTTGCTCCAGTCCTGAGCTTGTCGAAGGATGTCTCCAAGTCTAGCGTCTTCTTCAATGATTCACATCTACACCCTCAAAACCTGTGACTCCTGCCGCAAAGCTACGAAATGGCTTACGGAACACCAAATCGCTTTCAAAGAAATCGCCATCCGCGAGCAGCCGCCCAGCCTCGCCGAATTGAAACGCGCCCTCGCCAATCTTGATGGTGATATACGCAAACTCTTCAATACTTCCGGCCAAGATTACCGTTCCTTAAACTTGAAAGACAAACTCCCCACCCTTTCCACAGCGCAAGCTCTTGAGCTCCTCGCCAGCAACGGTAACCTGATCAAACGCCCTTTCCTAATTTCGAATTCCCTGACCTTGGTTGGTTTCCATGCAGAAATTTGGACAAAGTCACTTGATTGAGTGTCCTTCCGCTCGACATTGCACCAGATTCAAATTTTATTTCGCCCATGCCCATTTCCGACTCCGCCAACTCCTTCGTCTGTGACCTCGTCGCTTACGAACCCGGCAAACCTATCGAAGAAACCGCCCGCGAACTCGGCCTCGATCCGAAATCCATCATTAAAGTCGCTTCGAACGAAAATCCTCTCGGCCCATCTCCACTTGCGCAACAAGCCATGCGCGATGCGATTTCCCAAGCCCACATCTACCCAGACGGCGGAGGCTTCAAACTACGCACTGCCATCGCCGAAAAACTCGGCTTCGATATCACCAACATCATTCTCGGCAACGGCTCGAACGAAATCATCGAGCTTCTCTGCCACACCTTCCTCAATCGCGATGCTGAACTCATCGCCGCCAAACACGCCTTCGTTGTTTACAAACTCATGGCCACGCTTTTCGGTGCGAAATACGTCGAGGTCGATGATCCGAATTTCACCCACGATCTCGATGCGATGGCTGCCGCGATCACGGACCAAACACGTCTCGTGTTCATCGCCAACCCCAACAACCCCACTGGCACGGTTGTTACTCAGGAAGCAATCGATGCCTTCATCGAAAAAATCCCCGGCCACGTCATTGCTGTTTTCGACGAAGCTTACTTCGAATTTCTCGATACTCCTCCGGATGTCCTCAAACATATCCGCGCAGGGAAAAACGTCATCGTGTTGCGCACTTGTTCGAAAATTCACGGCCTCGCCGCTTTGCGTATCGGTTACGGCATCGCGCCCAAACCTCTCGCCGAGCTACTCCAGAAAGCGCGCCAACCGTTCAACACCAACGCCATCGCTCAAGCGGCAGCTCTCGCCGCGCTGGACGATGAGGATCACATCCAAAAAACCCGCGCGATCAACCGCCAAGGCCTCGCGTTTTACGAAGCCGCTTTCAAACAACGCGGCCTCGAATTCGTCCCATCCGTCGCCAACTTCATCCTCGTCCGTGTCGGAGAAGGAGACCAAGTCTTCAAGAAAATGCTGCAAAAAGGGGTCATTATCCGAGCCATGTCCGGATACAAACTCCCAGATTGGGTAAGGATTTCCATCGGCACCCCCGCCGAAAACCAACGAGCCCTAGAGGTATTAGACGAAGTTTTAAACTCTAAACTTTAAACTCTAAATCTCAATAAAGAGGTTCCCGCCATCCCAAATCTCTTCTCTCCCTATAAGAGAATCCAACATCGGCTTTTCCAGCCTCGATATTCCATGATTTTTATCCGTGTTCATCCGCGTTCATCCGTGGTTCTATTTTTCTTTGCCAAAATTCCGGAATGAACACGGTTTACTTTCGATGATTTTTCCCCATCCTCCCCGCGTTATGAATTTCTCTGGCATCCACACCGCCCTGATCACTCCTTTCCGTAACGGAAAAGTCGATACCGAGGCATACCGAACACTCATCGAAAGACAAATTGCAGGAGGCATCACCGGCATCGTTCCCTGCGGCACCACCGGCGAGTCTCCGACCCTCGATACCGAAGAGCATATCGAAGTCATCAAACTCGCTGTCGAATTCGCCGCAGGTCGTTGTCTTGTGATCGCCGGCACAGGTGCCAACGCCACTGCCGAGGCCATCGAACTCACGCAAGCCGCTGAACAAGCAGGCGCAAACGGATCGCTGCAAGTTTGTCCTTACTACAACAAACCTTCACAAGAAGGTCTCTACCTGCATTTCAAAGCCATCGCTGCTGCCACTTCTCTTCCCATCATGCTTTATAGCGTGCCGGGTCGCTCTGGCATCGAGATCGCAGCCGAAACCGCCGCTCGTCTTGCAGCGGATTGCAAAAACATCACCTCGATCAAAGAAGCAGGCGGCTCGGTTGATCGCGTCAACCAACTCGTCCAAGCCCTTCCCGATGGCTTCGGCATCCTTTCTGGTGACGATCCTCTAACACTTCCTTTCATCGCAGCAGGCGCAACCGGTCTCGTTTCCGTTGCCTCCAACCTCATCCCCGAAGTCATGACCCAACTCGTCAATCACTGCCTCGCCGGTGAATTTGCCGAAGCCCTTGCCATGCAAAAACAATACTACCCTCTGATGCGCGGCCTGATGTCGCTCGATGTAAATCCAGTACCGATCAAAACCGCCGTCGCCCTCCAAGGTCACTGCGATCCAGAGCTCCGTCTTCCACTCGCCCCCATGTCAGAAACCAACGAACACGCCCTCAGCTTACTCCTTCGCTCTTACGGCCTGATCTAACAAAATTTTAGTATTTCAGTTTTTCAGCATTTTAGCTTTTACCCAATATGTCCCCAAAACTATTCAATCCAGGTCCCGTCGATGTTTCACCAGAAACCTTCGCCGCCATGTCCCACACCATGATCGGACACCGCGGCAAAGATTTCGAAGATCTCTACGCCTCCCTCCAACCCGGCCTCAAAGAAATCTTCGGAACCTCGCGTCCTGTTTTCCTCTCCACCTCCTCCGCTTGGGGCGTGATGGAAGGCTCACTGCGCAACCTCGCGAAGAAAAAAGTTCTCTGCCTCTGCTGCGGCGCGTTCTCCGATAAATGGTTAGATGTCGCAAAAAAATGCGGTTTCGAAGCCGAAGCCGTCCAAGTCGAGTGGGGCGATGCTATCAGCCCAGAAGCGGTTCGCGCGAAACTCGCCGAAGGCGGATTCGATACCGTCACCTTCATCCATTCCGAAACATCCACCGGTGTCCTCAACGACCTCGCAGGCATCTGCGCTGCAGTAAAATCGTTTCCTGACACGATGCTCATCGTCGATACGGTTTCCTCCCTCTCCACCGTCGATATCGATATGGACAAACACGGCATCGATGTCTGCCTCGCCGGCGTGCAAAAAGCCCTCGCGCTTCCTCCCGGCCTCGCTGTGTTCGCTGTTTCCGAAGCTGGAATGGAACGCGCCAAATCCAACCCAAACCGCGGCTACTATTTCGACTTCATCGAGTTCGCGAAAAACGATGCAGTGAACAACACCCCAACCACCCCGGCGATCTCACTTCTCTTCGGCCTGCAATACATGCTCGGCAACATCGCCAAGGAAGGTTTTGCCGCACGCAAAGCCCGCCATTTGAAAACCAACACGATGATCCGTGAATGGGGCGTGAAACACGGCTTCCAGCTTTTTTCACCCATCGATCGCAGTTCATTCGCCCTCACCTGCTTCGCCACACCGGAAACCTTGGATCTCAGCGGCTTCATCAAAGCCCTGAAAACCAAATACAATTTCCTCATCAACGGCGGATACGGAAAAATCAAAGGCACCACCTTCCGCATCTCTAACATGGGCAACGAAACCGAAGCCACCATGCAAGAACTCATCGATGCTATGGACGACGTCCTGAAAGATCTATAGTAGCTGGGACTTGCAGTCCCAGATTGTCTTGGGGACATTCTGTCCCCATCAAATCTCAGAACAACTCCTTCAGTTCAGCACCCTCGCTGTTCGAAAGCATCGTATAAGCATACTTCTCATTCGCCCAGCACGCCTGCGCCCATTCACCGGATTGGCTAATGTTTGGTTGATCGACGGTTGGTAACACGCCATCCACATCATCGCGGCGGAAAATAATTAAGTGAACAATTCCATCCTGTTCACCAAAACAAATCAGCGAACCTTTCTTTTCGCCCACCATAATTTCACGGCATCCCAGTCCTTTCATTCCCTCAAGGCCTTTTGGAAATTTCATGCCTCCACAGGGCAATTCTTTGCCCCGGAGATACGAAACCAAATCACGTTGATCCGAGCCTCGTTTCTCTAACGAAAAACTTGGGGATTGATACAAGCCAACAAAGCTCGCTTGAACTGCGTCCACTGTGATCCGATTCTTCGTGAGATCTGGAAAACTTCCGTCCTTCGGTTGCTCCATCAAAAACACGAACGCCATCATCACACCAGCCGCCGCCGCCACGGGCATCGCGAAACGCATCCATGATTTCGGCTGCATCTCCACAATCTTGGTGCGCTCCATCGATTCCAAAATCCGCGCCCTTAACTCTGCCGGAACTTTCACATTCGCCATTCCGGAAACCATCGCTCGGTCATCATCCAGCTCCACTTTCGGGTAACCCGATCCACTCTGAACCATCGCCAGCAACACACTTTCCCGCAAGCCTTCCGGTAGATCGACCCGCGCCAAACATTCCGCAAACTCTGCATCAAATGCGCGTTCTTTGACTAACCACTCTCCCAGTTCACGATCCATCGTCGCAAGCTTCAAAGCTTCCGCGAAATCCTCATCGCCAACATCCGCGCCATCCGGCCGGAAGCTCCTGAGAACAAACATTGCTCTGTCTTTATCCATGATGTTTTTTGAAAATTTCTGGGTTCACATCGATTAAATTCTTAGGTGCACTCGATGGCTCGGAAGTCATCCGTTTTCTCAATAAATCTTTCCCGCGCGATAGCCGTGACATCACAGTCCCAATCGGCACGTCCAAAATCTCCGCGATTTCTTTGTAACTATGTTGCTGAAGATAAAACAACGCCAGCGGCGCGCGATACATCTCTTCCATCTCTCCCAACAGTTCCACAACCCGCTGCCCGTCCATCTGCCGATCCGCCTGCTCCTCATTTCCACTCACCTCTTGCCCGATGTTCTCATCCAAAGGCTCATCCGAATACCTCGCCTGCTTTCTCCTCTGTCCTAAAAACTCCCGGTGCAGCGTCGTGAACAACCAGGTCTTCGCCTTACTTCTGTCCCGCAACTGCTCGTTCTTCGCCGCCCAAATACAGAAGGTTTCCTGCACCAAATCCGCCGCATGATCCGGACTTCGCGTCAGGGAATACCCGAAGCGATATAGCGCCTCGTAATGGGCATCCACCAAATCTGCAAACTCACTCATGCGTCCTTCTACGAGGAAATTTGTCCTTACGCTATTCCGAAAATCTGCTTTCATGATGAAAATTAATCCCACCCCCAAACGTAGCGACTCTTTGACCCCTATTTCTATGCGCAACCTCATCCTTGTCATTTTCGCCCTCGCCGCACCCCTCCACGCACAATTCGTCTTCTCCGAGAAAGACGGCATGATTGAACTCCATAACGGCAAAAACCTCGTCACCGCCTTCCGAACCGACTACCGTTTCCCCTACCTCTACCCCGTCTACTCCTCCTCTGGTGCCAATGTTGTCTGTAACTGGCCGATGAAAACCGACGTCCCCGGCGAGGAACAAGACCACCCCCACCATCGCGGCATCTGGCTTGCCCACGGCTCCGTGAACGGCAACGACTTCTGGACGGATAACGGAAAAAAGGATCCGGCCATTCGTCTCAACTCCATCACCCAGAAAGAAGTCAAAAACGACATCGCCCATCTCACGGCCGACCTAACATGGGTCGCAAAAGAAACCGAACTCCTCAAAGAAACCCGCACCTACGCGTTCTCAAAACCCAACGCCGAAACCCTCCGCATCGATATCCGCTCCACCCTCGCCGCCATCGCAGACGAAGTCGTTTTCGGTGACACCAAAGAAGGCTCCTTTGCCATCCGCACCGACCGCACTCTCCGGGTCAAAGGCCAGACTGCGAAATCCACTCTAACAAATTCCGAAGGGAAAACGAATCTCGATGCCTGGG
>JANOKJ010000101.1:0-13855 GCA_031419275.1 Akkermansiaceae bacterium
CAGGCGGGCGCGCACGTCGTCGACGCTTTGGTTAGCGTAAGGTCGGAACAGTCGGTTGAAAACTTCCTGTGGCTTTTCGATTGAGGGAATGGGTTGTCCCGGTCCGTAATGGGAGAGGGTTTTGGACATGCCGTAGGAGCCCGTGCCGCCTTCGCTACCTAGCACTAAGGATGAATAGCGGGTGTGGTGGCCGTTGATTTTAGCAGCGAGTTGATCGATGGAAATGTTGTTCGTTTTTTCCGCGCCGGACATATCGGCACCGGTGCCGAAGACATCGCCGCTGCTGTGTCCGCCGAGGCCGTATCCGCCCGGGTGATCGAGGCCGCGGAGGTAGGTGATCGAGTCCTTGACCTCTTCAAACGGAGCGGAGGCCTTGTTGAGTGTTAGAGCGCCTGAATCGTGGCGCGGATACCAACTCCATTCATGTGCTTTTCCATCCGGAGTGATTGGATCATACACACCGTAGGCAATGTAACTGATCAACATCCGTTTCGGTTGTAGTTTTCTAGGAGTAACGCCGGCAGCCCAGCTCATGCTGTTGAGAAACGGTAAGGCAAGAGCAATACCGCCGCCTCTTAGCACATCGCGTCGATTCATGTGGTGAGATTTCATGGTCATGGTTTTGGAGTTTTGATTGGAGTTCTGAAAATTTCGCTGCGGCAGATATCTACGATCATGTCTTGGAAGCGGTGATCGGTTTCTTTGGATTGTTTGAGGAGGTCTTCCACGGCGTAGCGGTCGTGGTAGGTGAGTGAGCGACCCATTCCATAAGTGAGAAGGCGGCGGATGACGTTTTCGGCGATTTCCTCTTTCTGATCCTTGAGAAGATAATCCTTAAGTTCCTTCATGCCAGCAACTTTTGGGCCGTTAGGCACGCTTGCGGCGGCATCGACCGGCACGGTATTGACGGTCTTGAGGTATTCTGAATATCCGCTGAGAGTGCGATCAGTCGTATCATTGAAACCGCGGATCGTGGCACCGTTTTTAGGGATCTTAGGTTGGAACTGACCGATTGCATTGTATTCTTCGAAAGGAATTCCCCATGGATCGAGGCGAACATGGCAGTCATTGCAGGATTCCACGGTGCGGTGGATGCGCAAGAGATCTTTGATGGTGGTGGCGTTTGCGACTTCCTCGCCAGCGGTGTCGGAAAGGGCTGGCACTTCGGCTGGGGGCGGTTTCACTTCATCGCCCAAAATCGCCTCACGTAGCCACACGGCCCGGTAAATGGGATGCGGAGCGGAGCCGGTTCCGTTACCGACGAGCACCGATCCTTGGGTAGGAAGACCACCCAGCGCGGCATCGGCTGCGATGGGGACCGCCCGAAAATGTATGCCCTTCACTCCGTCCACTCCGTAGTGCGCGGCCAAGGGTTCGTTGAGCCATGCGAAGTCAGAATCGACAATGTTGAGCACGCTCGCATTGCGGCGGACGAGTTCGCCGATGAAGCCCACCGTTTCCTCTAACATGTATTCGCGTATGCTCGGGCGGAAGAGCATCTCTTGCCCTAAACGCTCGCCGTTATGCACGGTGTAAAGAAACCGTGGGAAAAGCTTGCGATTGATGTTCACCGCCATGGTTTTCTTGATGCTGAGCCATTGTAAGGTGAAATTCTCAATGAAGTGCTGGGCGCGATCGTCCGCGAGCATGCGGCGCACTTGCGCTTCTATCACATCAGGGTTGTTGAGTTTTTTCTCAGCAGCCAGAGCAAGCAGTTCGTTGTCTGGTGGGCTGCCCCAGAGGAAATAGGAAAGCCGTGAGGCGAGCTCGTCATTGGGCGTGGTCACTTTATCGGCCGCTACGGTGTGGTAGAGAAACTGCGGTGAAATGAGAACCATGGAAAGCGTTTCACGGATCCCCGCCTCAAAGGTATCGAACTCGGGTTTGAGAAGCTGATAGATTCCAAAAAATCTTTCCAGCTCCTCTTGGCTCGCTGGGCGGCGGTAGGCGTGGGTGATGAAATCTTTCAATACACTTTTTACATAAGCATCGGGATCGGTGGAACGCAGGGGCGATTCAGGAAGGATGCGAGTATGGTGCTTGGGCGGCCAGACATCGATCACGGGCGACTCGAAAGTGATCGAGCGCAACACGGCTCGCGGAACTGCGAACTGCCATGAGTCATCGAAAGCACTGGTGCGGTGGTCGTTGAGCTGGCCGTTGTCAAAGAGGTTCTGCGCGTAGATGTGCATGGTGGATGGCTCCTGTCCCTTGGCAGTGACTTGACCGATCTGGATGGGGTGATTTTCAATGCGTCCACGAAATTCGAATTCCTCTAACGAATCGGCATTATTGTTCAATTTTACCGTTCCGACGGGTTCCAAGTCTCCCGTGCCCGCGTCGTGGCGCAGCGTGCTTCCCATAATGATGCGCAGCGGGACTTCCTGATAGCCCGGAGGTAGGATCGCGGCGGCTTTGATGCGGATGCGATACTCACCGGTTTTTGGCCATGAGTTGAGTTGCACTCCTTTGTCTTTGTAACCGCTGACCTCGTCTGCTGGCGTGCTGGTGAATGGAGTTGCGTTTGGTTCGAACGTCCATTCTTGGCGATGTATCTCGGGTTTGGCAGGATCGACAATCGCGCTGGCCATGGCGCGACGCGCGGTTTTGAGATAGTGATCCAACTGCTCCGGTCCTAACAGCATGAACTCGGCGCTGTTATTGAAATGATAAGGTTTTTCAGGATCTTGGGGGAGGTCATGCGTGTAATCGAGATCGATACCTAGCAGATCACGCATCGTATTTTGATATTCGAAATTCGTCAGTCGCCGGGCGAGAGGGGTGGATGCCACGCGGCTGGCCTTGGCCACATAATCCTGCATCCCTTTATCGATCCATTTTTGTAAGGCATCGCGTTCAGCAGTGCTTGGTTGCTTTTCATCTTCGGGCGGCATGTCGCCGTGTTTCAAAACATCAAGAATGGTTTCCCAGCGTTCCAACTCACCGCCGGCACCGGAAGCGAGATCGCCATCCAGAGTGTGCAGGGTGATCTTGCCCTTACTTTTTTCTGGTCCATGGCACTTGATGCAATATTGCTCAAAAAATGGTTTCACCGAATCCTTGTATTCATCGCCGCCGTGCGGGATTTCCGCTGCAGGTAGTGCGCAGATCATGCACGCTGTGATTGCTGCAATCCATTGACTCAGTAGGTTGGTCTGAGACTTGATCTGTATCGTAAATGATGGTTGGAAAAGGTTCATCGGGTTAGATGTATCCGCAGGTTGTGAATTTTTTACCGGAACAAGGGTGGAAAGATTTCATAAATCGAAAGATTTAAATATTTGAACATGTAACCAATTCGGGCAGGATTAAAAACATGGAAATTCACCGACTTAAAAGCAAGGTAGAGCAAGTGGCGGATTACTTGCGCGAGAATATGGCGAGCGGCAGGTGGGGGGCGCTCATGCCAGGGCGCAACGCACTTGCCAAAGAACTCGGTATCAATGGAAAGACCGTGGAAGAGGCATTGCGGCAGCTTGAGCGTGAAAAGCTTTTGATTTCTCAGGGTACGGGGAAGCGGCGTAAAATTTCGATTTCGAAAGCTGATAGCTCTCCTTCGCTGCGAGTAGCGGTGTTGAACTACGAACCGGAGACGCGTGGTGAAAACTACATCATCGATTTAGTGCACCAGTTGGCGGAAAATGGGCACACGGTATTTTCCACCAGACAAACTCTGATGGAGTTGGGGATGAGCGTGGGGCGGATTGCAAAACTGGTGGAGGAAACCCAAGCGGACGCATGGATCATCGTCGGTGGTTCGCATGAGGTGTTAGAGTGGTTTGCGGGGCAATCGATTGCGGCATTTGCGTTGTTCGGGCGCAGGCGCGGATTATCCATTGCCGGAGCCGGACCTGAAAAGCCACCTGCGATGAAAGTGCTGATGCGGCGGTTGCTGGAACTGGGTCATCGGAGGATCGTCTTGTTGGTGAGAGAAGAGCGCAGATTGCCCAAGCCGGGTGCCACCGAACGCGAATTTCTCAGCTCTTTGGAGGCCCACGGCGTGCAGCCGAATTCGTATCATCTTCCCGCATGGACAGAGACGCCGGAAGGTTTCCAAAAGTGCCTTGAAGAATTGTTCCGCGTTACTCCTCCCACGGCATTGATCGTCGATGAGTCGCCCTTTTTCACCGCAGCGATGCAATTTTTCATGAAACGGGGAATCCGCGTCCCCGAGGAGGTTTCGCTGGTTTGTTGTGATTACGCTCCGAATTTCTCTTGGTGCGAGCCGCCGATCACCCATATCCATTGGGACAGCCGCCCGATAGTGCGACGAATCATGAAATGGGCCTCTAACATCAGCCAAGGCAAAACCGATTATCAACAAGTGGAAACCAAGGCTCAATTCGTCGAGGGAGGAACCATCGGCCCGGTATCTGGCCGATAATATAAAGTGCGATTCGGATATTTTAAAAAACCTGAAAAGGCATGGATTTTCGAGTTTGAAAGGCTCTGTAATTTTTGTTCTTCACGGTTTATATGAAGGTATCATCGAGCAATGGTACTGGGTTTGATCTTGCGAAGATTTAAAGAAATCAGCAGGGTGTAGCCATGATAAATCGAATGGTTTCAATTATCTCCGCATGGTCGATGATAGGTCTGACATATATCGAGGCTGCGGATTTGGTGCGCGAAAAAGCGCGCTATGATGTAGCCGATAAAGCACTGAATGAGGTTTTTTCGGAACTTAAAAAAGGGATGCCTTCGGAGCGTTTCGAGGAGATGAAGAAAGATCAAAGAGCATGGGTGGACTACAAAACCTACATGAGTGACTGGGTAGGAGGTGAGAAGGGTCAAACATTGCCAGATTGGTGGGAGATGGCGGCTTCTTTAACAGAAGCCAGAATTCCTTATCTCAAGGCATGGAAGGGAGTCGGTGAAGATTTTGCATGGCCAGGTGTTTATGAAGATGGGCGTGGAGGGGTTCTCTATATCGAGAAGAAAGGTGACAAGCTGCATTTTAAAGTCTCAGTGGTTCGTGGTCCGACGTATCACATGGGTGATATTTCTGGTGTTCTGCAAGTGAACGATAAGCGCGCAAGGTTCAGTGATGCTGGAATAAATGGCAAGGATGCCGGAGAAGCATGGCTGGACTTGAAGCAGATCGACGGACAGAGGATCGAGTTAGAGGCAACAAATGCGCAATATTATCATGGAGCACGCGCCTATTTTGACGGCATTTATTTGCGTGTGGATGCGAAAGGTCTGATTCCGAAATCGGAAGAATGATTTTCATTACCTGCCTAAGAAAGCTTCGTTCTCCCGCCATTGGCTTTCCGTAGGGGTTCGAAGACGGAGTCCATGCCACATTCTTTGATTTCGCAAACATGGGCCATGAGCTCGCCGAGTCGGCCTTTTGGGAAGGAGCGTTGCTTGAACCAGAGGAGGTATTCCTCGGGTAAATCGAAGATAGGAACGCCATGCGGTGGGTATTTTTCTTTCCCGAACATACCAAAAGGCATGGAGGTGCGGTGGATTTCCAGTAAGAGGTTACGGAAGTCCTCGCGGTCGATTTGGGTGAAATGCATGGTGAAGGTTCTTTGTTCCTAGTTCTTGGTTCTTAGTTTTCTTACTCTGAGCATGTCGAAGAATGGAGTTTAGGAAGGGCTTGCGGAGGGATGGAGAATGAGTAAAGTGCTGAGGTGATTAGATTTTTACATACTCGCATCAGGGTCAAGAGCTTGGAGGAGTCGATTTCTTTTTATGAGAAATTGGGTTATCGGATGACTCAGCAGAAAGATTCGCCGCAGGGCAATCGTTTGGCATTTATGCAGCTTGAGGGAAATGATGTTTTTTTGGAGCTGACTTGGTCGGTAGATTATACGCATCGCTGTCCTGAGGATTTAATGCATACAGCGCTGGGGGTGGAGGACATTATTGCCTATTGTGACGGAGTGGAAAAAAGCGGAATCGAAATCTGGCCGAGTGGTTGGAGGGAAAAATTTTCGAATGGCGAACGCAAGATGGCGTTTGTGACGGATCCGGATGGGTATGAAGTTGAGATATTAGAAAACTAAGATGAAACGCTCCGCTTCATATTTAACGTTCCTTTGGGTGATCGCTGTGTTCGGTTTTGTGCAGACGGAAAGCCATGCGTTTCCCTTGAATGAAAAGAAAGCTCCGGAATCGCAGAAAGACTTGATGCTGATTCAGGAAACCTTGCTTGCTGTATTGCCAAAGGCGAGAGAAGCGACGGTTTCCGTCGATCTCGGAAATGGATTTGGTAGCGGAGTGATTGTTTCCAAAGAGGGTTTGGTCATGACGGCGGCCCACGTTTCTGGTGGCGTTGGTAAAAAGGTGACGATCATCATGCCGGATGGCAAACGGCATAAAGCGAAGACTTTAGGGCTGATGTCGGATACCGATGCGGCCTTGGTGCAGATCACCGAGCCAGGCGAGTATCCGTTCGTGGAGCTGAATCGCACGGGCGACATTAAGTTGGCCGACTGGGTTTTCTCACTCGGACATTCCGGTGGGTTTAATAAAGACCGCGGTGCGGTGGCGCGTCTGGCGCGTTTGGTAGGGATTAAAAACACGACCTATCAAACAGACGGCACACTCATTGGTGGTGATTCAGGCGGACCGTTGTTTGATATGAAAGGTCGCTTGATCGGGATTCACTCACGGGTTGGTCCGCAGCTTCCGGTCAACATGCATGTTCCAGTTCAAGTGTTTATAGATAACTGGGAGCCGATGATGAAATCCGAATTCATGGGTGAAGGGCCTTTTGCGCAGAAGCCTATTAAAGGCAACAGCATGCTCGGAGTCGCGACGAAGCCTGCTGAAGGTGGTTTGGAAATCACCAAAGTCGGTAGAAAAACCGCGGCAGAAAAAGCTGAACTCAAAGTAGGTGATGTGATCCGCAAGATGGATGGCAAGGAAGTGAAAACCCGTGAAGAATTACAGGCCGTAATGAAAGAAAAGTCTGCTGGAGAAGAATTAGAGTTGGAAATTTTAAGAGATGGAAAAGAACAAAAAATCACTGCGGAACTTATTGAACGTTAAGTGGATTTTCCTGTTAGCAGGAATAACCAGTTCAGAAATTCTCGTTGCTCAGCAATCACTGGAGACGCCATACCGTCTAACAGGCTCAATCATCACGGATTTATTCGAGCCACAACGGGAAGTGATTCAGAAATGCAGCGCTGTAATGTATAACAAGAATGCTGAAATTGCTTACGGAGTCGTCATTTCCAAGGATGGGTATATTTTAACCAAAGCCAGTGAAATAGAGGAAAAAAAAGAAGTCGAAACGAAAAAAGAATCGAGCGATCCGGACTCCGAAGAATTAGAGGTGCCTGCGCCAGCTGACGTGCCAACAGGGCCATTCAAACTGTCCGTCAGGGTTGATAAACAATTGTTCGATGAGGTGAAGGTGATATCGGTGGACCCACTTTGGGATGTAGCTTTGATCAAAGTGGATGCACAGGATTTAACTCCGGCTGAGTTTGCTGCTGATAGTAAATTGGAGCAGGGGAGTTGGGTGATTGTGAATGGTGCGACGAGCCGCACAAAACGAAGAGTGCTTGCGGGGATCATCAGTGCCAAAGCACGCGAAATTCCCACAGCTGGTGGAGCCGGACTGGGGATTGTGTTGGAGAATGTCAAAGATAAGCTCGAGGTCAAATCTGTGACTGAAGATAGCGGTGCGAAAGCGGCGGGAGTGCTTGCAGGCGATACGATCGTGTCGCTGGATGGGAAAAAAATCGAGAAGATCGAGGAGATTGCTGAGATCTTGAAGGATAAAAAAATAGGCGATGAAGTGAAATTAACCGTGAAGCGCGCGGGAAAAAATATGGATTTCCAAGTGAAGTTATCGGCGCGTGGTGAGATGGCTCATCAGCCAGATAGGAATGATCAAATGAGCGGTGATTTCTCCAAGCGCAGAAGCGGATTTCCACGTGTTATCCAACACGATATTTTAGCAAACAGTGCGACGATGGGTGGTCCGGTGGTGGATATGAAAGGCAGTGTCGTAGGAATGAACATCGCACGAGCAAACCGCGCTGAGACTTTTGCTATCCCCGTTGAGGAATTGCAGGTGCTCGCCAAGCAGATGGTCGAAAAGGCCGGAAAGTAATTGGCTGAAAGTGCCATACCTGTCCACAAATGGATCAGGTGAATTTGAAATATTCTCTGATATTCTGAACTTTGGCGATAGCTTCGACCGAAAATGGAGCGTAAGGGTTTAACAAAGAACGATAAACTCGCTTTGTCGCGTTCTACCATGACTTCTGGTATCTAATTTTTTTCTCAACTCCTTCTCCAATGCTGTCCAAACGATCCATTTTTTCCACTACTCTGGTAAGTTCGTTCTGTCTGTACGGATTGGCTTATGGAGAAAAGGATTTCAAGGTATCATCTGCCGCGAAGGAGATACTTACGAATTACTGCACAGACTGCCATGAGGACGGCACGGAGAAAGGGGATATCCGCCTCGATAATTTAGAGCAGCTGCCTCTGCAGCAGCGGCTTGATCTGATGAACCGGGCATTGGAGCAGGTTTATTTGAAGCAGATGCCTCCAAAGAAAAAAGATCAGCCCAGTGTTAAAGAGCGCGAAGAACTAGGCTCATGGTTTTGGGACGTTTTACATTCTCACAACGCCTCGAAGCTTGAAGATAAACTCCGCTATCCTTCTTACGGAAACTATGTGGATCACAATGAGCTTTTCAGCGGAAAGAACAAACAACCCGCCTTCACACCTGCTCGTCGCTGGTTGGTAAATCCACAAATTTTCGATGCTAGGGTGCGCGATGTTTTTGGACTCGATCCCAAACAGCGTGGGCAGCAGCTTCTTGGAATCACCAATCCCTTTGCCTTGCCGGACAATTCGGGTGTGAGAGACTACGATATCGGATCGCTAGACGGTGGATCGCTTCTTGTTATGTTGACGAATGCCGAATGGATTTCAGATCGGCAAATCCGCGCAGCGCGGATGAAAAACGGCGAGCCCGGCATGAATGAATTCGCTGACCCGAAGGATAAATTCGTGCCGCCCAAAGTGCCGGTTGAATTTGAATCCGTCATTTTCAAAAAATCGGCACCCACTGATGATGAAATGAAAGCCGCGATTGAAAGGCAGTTTCAATTGGTGTTGAAGCGCTCGCCATCGAATGCGGAAATGGTGAAGTATCTCGATCTCACCAAAGAAGCCATCGTAGCCGCAGGAAATTCCGAGGGATTGCGACAAATGTTGATCACGGTTCTGTTAGAATCCGAGTTTCTCTATCGCATGGAATTTGGTGCGGGCGCTCCGGATACACACGGTCGTAAAATGCTCGCGCCGCGCGAGGCTGCGTTTGCGATCGCCTACGCGATGGGTGACAGCTCACCGGATAAGCTTTTGTTCGAAGCCGCCGAGCAAGGTCGCCTTGCGACTCGTGAAGATTTTAAACGCGAGGTCACCCGATTGTTAGCAGATCCGAATTTATTCCGCGGTGGCGTCGATGAGTATTTGAACACGGGGAAAGTAAAATCCCATGTGGTATCTCACCCGAAAATCATTCGCTTCTTCCGTGAGTTTTTCGGTTACCCGAACGCCCCAAAAGTTTTCAAAGATGTCGATCGTGCCTTCAAGCAATATCAGAACGCGGATCGTGGTACATTTGGAACAGGGGGAAGCCTTGTTGATGAGGCGGATCAAATCGTCTCCTATTATGTGGATCAGGATAAAAAGGTTTTTGAAAACATCCTGACGACGGATCAATTCTTCGTTTTTGATCGACCTGAAGCAGAGCAAACCAGCACGAAATGGCGTGAGATTTGGGAGTTGCTGAAAGACACGGAATGGAAAACCAATCCCAATAAAGTTTTCTCGGAGCATGAGGAACTGCTCAAAAAAACCTTCCAGATGGAACCTGAAAAAGAAGGTAAAAAGCACGGTACCACACTTACCCGTGTGATGACGCATTTCGAAGCGCATTTCGGGAAAGGTCTTACGCCATTTGTGATTTTCCCATGGGCTCACGGGTATCATCACAGTTATTCGACCATGTATAATCTTCCGCCGGTCATGGGTACATGGGGATTTGAGGAGGGCTCGCCGCATTTCAGCTATCAGCCCGTACAACCGTTCAAATTGGAAAACCGCAAAGGGATTTTAACACATCCAGCATGGTTGATCGCGCATTCGCTCAATACGGAAACCGATCCTGTTAGACGCGGGCGTTTCATTCAGGAAAAACTTCTCGCGGGTCGTGTTCCTGATGTGCCGATCACGGTCGATGCGGTGGTTCCGGAAGATCACACCAAAACCCATCGTGAGCGCCTTGATAAGGTGACGAGTTCACAGGATTGCTGGAAATGCCACGAATACATGAACCCGCTCGGCTTGCCTTTTGAAATGTATGACGACTTCGGCCGGTTCCGAAAAGACGAGCCGATTGAACATCCGGAAAACGTGATCGGAAAACAGCTGAAATTTTTCAATGTCTACAAGACTCTTCCGGTCAATCCTCGTGGAGAACTGAAAGGCACCGGCGATCCCGCGCTGGATGGCGAGGTGAAGGACGCGTTGGACTTGATCGATCGCTTGGCGAAATCGGATCGTGTCCGCCAATCTATTATTCGGCACGCTTTCCGCTTCTACATGGGACGCAACGAAATGCTTTCAGATTCCCAGACCTTGATAGATGCCGATAAGGCATACGTATCGAGTGGAGGTAGCTTCAAGGCGGTCGTTCTTTCTTTACTTACCTCGGATTCATTCATTTATCGGAAATAACTGATTTCTCATTTTTCAACCCATCAACCCAGCCAGCACGGCACCAAACATCATGAACAAAAGACGCGAATTCATCAGAAATGCTTTCCTAGCTATGGGAGGACTCTCCATGCCTGGGATGATGCCAAGGCTTTCCGCCGCTCCAATTGGCTCCAGTCTTACCGGTGCGCCGCCGATGCGGTTCATCTTCATGCACCGTGGAAACGGACTTTTCCCGAAAGTCATGGTGCCACCATCGTTCACAGCTGAACAAAAGGCGATGGAGGATAAAAAACTTCCCTACGAAGTGGATCTTGATTCCCACACCCTTCCAGAATGGATGAGCCCGCTTGCGGCGCACAAAAAAAACCTCACGATCCTGCAGGGCCTCTCAGGCAAAATGTGCACAGTTGGCCATCACGGCTGGTGCTCGGCGCTCGGTGTTTACAAAGCGAATGAACGCAACAGCTCCATCAAATGGGCAACCGTCGATTTCGAACTCGCGAAACTTTTTCCATCCCCACTCGAACACATCGAGCTCGCATGCTTCCCAACAGGCGGTGGTAACCCACGCGGTGGACTCAATGGAATCGCTAAAGGATTCTCAGCTCGCGGTCCACAACAACCCAACTACGCCTTCGGTGGCCCAGGCATCGCGGTGGATGAAATTTTCAAATCGGTTTCTACGGATAAGAACGAACAGGTCCGTTATCAGCTTCAGCGCAAAGTGTTAGAATTCGCCGCTGGCAGCCAGACAGAACTCGCCCGCCACATCAATGGAATCGAGAGACAAAAAGTCAGCAACTACGCAGACTCCATTGAAGGCATTCGCGAGCGTAATCGTAAAATCGACATGATGACGGATGTTGTTAGTCAACACGTTCCAAAACTAGAGAGCAAGTATCTCAATAACGAAATGGATACCTTCACCCGCCAAGTCGGCCACACTGAGGTGCTGCTTTCATCACTGATTTCAGGGCTCACCAACGTGGTTGCCTTCACGGTTGACGAACTCGGCCACGACTACACCGGCATCACTGGTATCGAAAACGAGAAGGTCAACATGCACGACATCGGTCACGGCAAGCCTGTCAAAGACGTCCTAGCTGAAGAAGTCCGCAGGCGCACCGAAGTCCATCACATGGAACTGGTGAATCGTATCGTCACCCGTCTCAAAAGCGTTCCAGAAGGCAAAGGCACAATGTTCGATAATACGATGATCTGCTATTTCCCATCTTCCGGTGAAACTCACCACGCACATGGTTTCGAATTTCCATTCCTCATCATGGCCGGCGACAACACCAAGATGAATTTAGGCCATCGTTACATTCGTCTGCCGTATTGGGGCACCGAAGGTCACAAAACCCTCGGCAACTTCTACACCTCCATCCTCAATTCCTACGGCAACCCCATCAAACACTACGGCGATCTCGACCCTGGTCTGAAAGGCATCCAAACCGGAGCGATTAAACAACTCTTGGTGTAGCCCAAGCGTTCATATCTAACAGCTAAACTCTTCCTCACAATTCAATTTGTCGGGGAATCCAAACCGTTTGCCAACCGCCCTAAGGCGCGGGTCCTATCGTTCCGCCTTCAATGAATTCTGCATGGATCAGAGTTTGTTTGTGGTTGTCTTTTCCGCGCGCAACCTGATTGGCCCACTTGATGATGCTTTTTACAACTGGCTGAGAATCCCACTTGATATGCGAAATTTCCGGCACGCACCAGGAGAACACCGCGTTAGGGTCTTGGCAAATCAGAGAGACATCCCTCGGAATGACGATGCCCATCCGCACCAGATGCTGCTGTGCTGCGATAAAATGATGAGCCTCTGAAAATATTAACGCCGTTGGTGGAGTTGCGCCGAAAAGCGAGTCCAAGCAACGATGGAAACCCGCGATATCATCCTTCCAATCAGGCAAATGATAATTGCCTGTGGTGATTCCGCCTTTTTCTAGTTCATCGAGAAACGCCTGTTCTAACATTCCAGGCTTAGGCTTGCGTCGCTCGGTTCTTGCTAACATCACGATACGCCGGTGTCCTAACGAAATTAATTTACTAACAGCTTCTGCTTGCGCCGAGATTTTATTGACGCGCACTCCAGAGATGGGAATTTCACTGCAACGGCCAAACTGCGCGAATACCGGAAAGTTTTGTGCTGCGAACCACTCAAGAATATCTCGCGAGCCACCCATCACCACCCATGCATCGGCTGGGTTGTTCTTCACGTAACTCGCCACTCGCTTCACATCCATCCCAAGTTCATGCAGCGATTTATCCGAAAACGTAGTGACGTGGCCTAGCGCGGAGAGTTGGTGAATGGTTTCAATATGATTGCTCTCCGTGCGATCTGCCTGCTCATACAGCATATACTTGATTTGCAGTGCTGGTGGTGGGCTATTGGTAAGATTGGCAATCTTACGCCTCCTTCCCGTACCCTGAGCAATCAAAAGACCCTTCATTTCCAGTAAACGCAGCGCACTTTCTACTGTCTTACTGTTCACTCCTATCTCCAACGCCAACTCCTCCCGCCCCGGGATCTCCTCCCGCCACTTCCCGCGCATGATATCCTGTCGCAAGCGCTCAGCCACCTGCTCAATCTTACTTTTGAAAATTAATTGTCCCATCTGGCGGTCAACTTGGCCCAATAAATCACAGGTGTCTAGGGAGAGAATTTGATTTTTTTGAAAATTTACAATCCGGAAGGGTAGGGTCAAGTGGCCTCGCTTGACCGTAGACTTGGGCGCAGCCCAGCGGGGCGATGAAACCAATAAAGAGGGATTCAACCACGGATTGCACGGAATACACGGATAGGATAGGTAGGTAGGTAGGTAGGACGGTAGGTCGGTGAGTCGGTGAGTCGGTGAGTCGGTGATTCGGTGGAACTGAACTACTGAACTACTGAATGCCTCGTGAGCGTTAGCGAACTCCAACGCTAAGCGAAGCGACTTGGCATGGACGAAGCAACGCGCAGTCAATTACCTCGACCCTCGACCCTTCACCATTCACCATTCACCCTTCACCCTTCACCCTTCACCCTTCACCCTTCACCCTTCACCCTTCACCCTTCACCCTTCACCCTTCACCCTTCACCCTTCACCCTTCACCCTTCACCCTTCACCCTTCACCCTTCACTCCTCACCCTTCACTCCTC
>JANOKJ010000102.1:0-4781 GCA_031419275.1 Akkermansiaceae bacterium
GGCAATAGCCCGTGTCGATGAAACTTCACGACGCTCGTGGAAGATGGGTGAGACCTCACGGGCCGGCTGAAAACGGACTTGGTTCATTGCTAGTGCAGCCATGAGGATGGCGGGGATAGAGGAACGTGAATCGTAATGCACGTAACGGCGTCCTTCATTCAGATAATACGGGCTAGCATACTGGGCCTGTTCGACGAAGCGTCCATCATTCCTATCTTCGTAATAGGCCGACTGACGGAAAAACTCCGGTTGTGGACTATCAAATTCGCGACCTAACAAGCGCTCTTCGTAATAGGTCGTGGCTAGGCGGCGTTGGTCGGGTGTGATCTGGATGTATTGATCACCTTGACGCTGAGTCTCGTAGCGTTGTCTAAAGCCCTCTTCACGGGCGATTTCGGCCTGTGAAATACGGCTCTCAGCTCCGAGAATTTCGTTGTACATTGCCCGTGCTTGCTCACGGCCTTCGATGCGAGTTTTGCGTTTGTCGATATCGAGTTGTATCTCGCGGGTCACTTCTGTGACTTTCGTTTCTGCGATGCGCTCAGGTTCGCTTGCTTTGATGGCGATGACTTCGCGTCTAGCGCGTTCTTTAGCGCTCTCTGCTCTTTCCTTGCTACGCTCGGCGGCTTCTTCAGCGCGTTCTTTAGCGTTCTCGGCTTTGTCTTGTCCGCGTTCACGTGCTTCTTTTGCACGTTCTCTGGCTTGTTCAGCAGTATCCTGTCCAAACTCACGGCCTTCTTTTGCACGTTCTCTGGCTTGTTCAGCAGTTTCCTGTCCACGCTCACGCGCTTCTTTGGCACGTTCCTTGGCTTGTTTAGCAGTTTCCTGTCCGCGCTCATGTGCTTCTTTGGCACGTTCCTTGGCTTGTTCAGCAGTTTCCTGTCCACGCTCACGTGCTTCTTTGGCGGTGTCGGCGGTTTCTTTTTTCAGATCAGCAGCATCTTTCGTCACGTCTTTGGTTGTTTCTTTGGCGGCTTTTTCAGTGTCTCTTGCTGTTTCTCTCGCGGTTTTAGCAGCTTCTCTTTCTAGTGCGGCAGCGTCTTTCGACGCGTCCTTGGTGGTTTCTTTGGCAGTTTTTTCAGTATCTCTTGCCGTTTCTCTCGCGGGTTTAGCAGCTTCTCTTTCCAGTTCGGCAGCGTCTTTTGACGCGTCTTTGGTTGTATCTTTGGCGGTTTTTTCAGTATCTCTTGCCGTTTCTCTAGCGAGTTTTGCAGCTTCTCTTTCGCGCTCGGCGGTATCTTTAGCTACTTCCTTGGCGGCTTTATCTGCAGCCTTCTCGGTGTTTCTAGCGGTTTCTCGAGCGAGCTTTTCGGCCGCCCTGGTGCGCTCAGCGGCTTCTTTATCAAGTAAGTCCTTAGCTTTTTCCGCTTCGGTTTTTTTAGTCTCGGCGACTTCAGTGGCTGACTTTTCAATATCTTTATCCTGTGCGTGTGCAGCAGGACTCAGAAGAAGGAAAGGGATGTGGAGAAGGACGAGTGGGATATGGTGTTTTGGTTTCATGTGATCGGTTGTCGCTTATGGCGATGTTAACCGATAACCGTTCCATGGATTAAAACCATGGGGCGTATCCCTACTTTTGATTGGTGCCATCACCAAGCATGTTGATGAATCATAAGCCCATTTTTTTTCCAATCTTGCTGGGTACTAAGGGGGTTGGGCGGGAGATGAAAAGATCCGCAAACGATCGCAGAAGTTGCGAAAGTGAGGCAAAACAGAGGTTTGTTTGATGAAATCGTTCTCTCCAACCCGGCCCAGTCGCGTGGGACAAAGCCCTCTTTACGAGACTCACGCGTGTATATCAGGAATCCAAACGCTGTCGTCACGCACAACGATCTGCCTGCGTCCTTCGGACTTGTCAAATCGTGAGCGGACAGGTACGTTCTGCACAATAAAGAAATATGATTTCTGACATCTTTGACCTTGGGATACTTTTTTGGGCGTTCAGGACGCGTAAAGGAAAGTTCGATATTGTCTCATCAGGACAGTCGCAGAAGGTCTTTCAGACAGACTTCGGTCGATTCACCATCGACCATCTGCGCTCGGTAGTGAGCATCTCAAATGCCAAGCGAGATCAGGAAATCCCCTTCAGCAGTATCGTCAATATTAACTATGGCAAAGCTGAGAAATCAGGGGCGATTGAGGAGATGATCTTGGGTGGCTTTGATAACAAGCTAGACGTTATCGAGTGGTATATAATCAACCTCGTCCTGAATGATGGCCGCACGATTCCGATTTACGCAATCGGACAATATAACGAACGCCTTCAATGCCCACAGTGGCTGGTTGACATGGCGGATAAGTTCTCAAGATTGATTAGACTTGAGAAGGACATCAGGAGTCTATCCGCTTCCGTTTTCAACGAGATTCAGAAGCTCTTCGCTAATGCTGGCCTCCGTTTCACGCCTCCCCCGTTGCCAATCATTTCGGCAGAGCCACGACATGACAACCACTACCAGCCGTTTCGTTGAGATGATTTTCCGTAACCAGAACCTCGACCCCGTGATCAACGCGCGCCCTCGCTGCTGGGGTTGCGTGCTCTTTGACGTTGCAAGAAAAAATGAAACCCGTTGATAGCCCATACGCTCTTGTGATCTGGCAAGACTCACGCAAAGCGGATTCTCTAGCGCATACGCAAACCTCGACTTGTAGAACGAGATTCCCAGTAACAAATTAAAAATATAATATGACGAAAACATCAAAGATCAAAAAGGGCAGCGGTTTCATTGTTTTTGGCGGCATTCTGTTAGCCGTCGGCTTGGCATTGAATGTTTACGGTGTCGCCTCTTTTTTTGGTAACAGGGCTGCTGGAGAATTACAGCAAATCAAGGCTCCGGGCAAAGCGACTGTCAAAATTGATAAGGCAGGGCCGATCATAATCTATCAGGAGGAAACGTCGCCAATCGGGAGCCGTGAGCCCAGTTATGACTCCGCCCCCCTGAGAAGAATGAAAGTTGCCGTACGCCATGAAGACGGACAGGACGTGGCTGTCGTTCCGGTGGACTCCACGGAAATATACGAGGTCGGAAATCGAAAGGGTATTTCCATTTGGAAGTTTGAGGCTCCGGTCGCTGGGAACTACACGGTGGAAACAGAATTGTCATCGGGAATGGAGGGCGAATTCGACATTGCTGTCGGGCCTAGTCATATGAGCGGAGCATTATCCTCGTTGTTGGCTTTATTCATCGGCCTGATTGGCGGCAGCGCGCTCGACACACTTGGAATCGTTCTGATTGTCATCGGCTTCGTAAAGCTGTTGCGGTCATAACGCTAGCAGCAAGAGGAAGCTTGTTGTTTTACATCAGCTTGCCTGCGCCTAGCAATCGTGAGAATACACCATTTCGGCAGAACAAGCTGGACATGGCAACGCCGATGAGCGCGTCTGATTGAATTTGAAGCTTTCCACCGGCGTTGCCATTCTCTAACGTTCTGATGAAAAATGAAATTGTTCATCATCATATTATTAATCACTCTCAATTCGTTCGTAGTAAATGCTGCAGAGCTGATTGTTATAGCTCATAAGGAGTTAGCAGAGACTTCGATAATAAGAAGTGAAACAGACACGAGGCAAAATATCTGGACTCAAAATCAGCAAGAGGCTGTTAAAGTGTTAGCTGAGTTAAAGATCAGTGTTCCTAGCTTTAAGCTCGAAGATGGTGAGGTGTTGGCAATATTACTGAATGATCATTATGGAAATGACTTCATACAAATGGTATTCAATAAATCGGCAAATAATTACTTTGCGGATTACGCGCATGACGGAATAAGGTATCACATAGACTATAGCGGTCTCCAAGAAGGCAAGAAAGACACCACAGCTAGAGTGGTTATTTTTAAGGCGAAAGACAAACCACTAGAGATACTTACGAGAGGTATGTTGCCTCTAATGAAAGCCTCGGATAGTGAAAGCCGATAAGAGGCAGAATAAGCCAGTGCATCCAACGGCGTGCAACGTCCTGCTTTGAATTCGCGCTTCCATCCCCGCCGTTGTTGGCCTATACGTAATTCAAACCTGTGATGGAAGTATTGTCCGCCACAGTATCACTCCACAATCACCGGTGTGCCGACAGTCACATTTTCGAAAAACTTTTCGGCCATGTGGTGGGGCATTCTCACGCAACCGTGAGATGCGGCGTAGCCTGGGAGGTAGCCGGTGTGCATTCCGATGGAGTTGTTGAAGCGCATAAAGTAAGGCATGGGCGCGTTGTAAAACACCTGTCCTGGCTCGACTTTATCGACTCGAATATCGGCATTGTCGTTGATCACTTGTCCGGTGGCTTGGTCTTTGATCGTGCCGTAGAGGGATGATTTGTGATCCTTGTTTTTCTGGATGATTTTGTAATTTCCGGGAGGTGTGCCGGAATCTTCTTTTCCAGAGGAGATTTTTGAAACGCCAACCAGTTTGTTGCCTTTGTAAAAATAGGCCTTTTGATGGGTGCGGTTGATTTTGATCACTGAAGGACCTTGCACGTCATCGCCTTCCCAATAGGAGACGTCATCGGGAATGGCTGGAGCTGGATGATGCGGGCCGCCAGAGGTCGGACGTTGGATCGGGCCACCAATACCGGCGAGGTAATCGGATCCGGGAGGCTTGGTTTCGATGCAGGAAACAAAGAGCATCGCGCAGGCGAGTAGGAGAAAGTATTTCATGAATGCGTGGTAATTAGGCTGAATTTGGCGGATTTGCAAGCCCGTAAGGGCATACAAAACATTCTGTGTGATCGTTTGGAGGTCAAGTTTGTTTTTTATAGTGAGACGTGACACACGTACAGGCGGACAGGCAG